>CAMNNG010000005.1 GCA_946545145.1 uncultured Bacillota bacterium | reverse complement strand
CAACGTGACCGATAGTTCCGATGTTGATATGCGGCTTTGTTCTTTCAAACTTCTGCTTTGCCATTTTGTTTCCTCCCGATAAAATTAGGTTTTACAAAATTCGTTAAATACTATTTTTAAAAAGTGTTCTTTTGTTGACACTGCTTTCGGTCCCTTCGGACCGTTTGTCCTCCTGCCCTCAGGCAGGCTTCACTTTGCTGTCTACTTGTTGATCTTGTCGACCAGATTGTCAGGCAGTTTTTCGAAGTGGTCGAACTGCATGACATATACACCACGTCCCTGAGTCTTGGATCTGAGGTCTGTTGCATATCCGAACATCTCCGACAGCGGCACCATACCTCTTACGGCAACAGCACCATTGTTCATGTCCGAACCTTCAATACGGCCTCTTCTTCCGCTGATATCTCCGATGACATCGCCCATGTACTCTTCAGGCACAGTTACCTCTACCTTGAAGATAGGCTCGAGGAGTACCGGTTTGCCCTTCTGACAAGCCTCTCTGAATGCCATCGCAGCGGCTGTCTTGAACGCCATTTCCGAGGAGTCGACTTCGTGATAGGAACCGTCGTACAGTTCTACACCGATGTCTACTACCTGGTATCCGGCCAGCGGGCCGTTTTCCATAGCGTTCAGGATACCTTCCTCGATCTTCGGGATGTATTCCTTCGGGATCGCACCTCCGACGATGGAGTTGACAAATTCGAATCCTTCGCCCGGCTCGCGCGGATAGACCTTGATCTTGACGTGACCGTACTGACCGTGTCCACCCGTCTGCTTTGCGTATTTGTAGTCGACATCCGACGGTGCAGTAAGCGTCTCCTTGTAGGAAACCTGCGGCTTACCGACGTTAGCTTCGACCTTGAATTCACGAAGCAGTCTGTCGACGATGATCTCGAGGTGCAGTTCGCCCATGCCGGCAATGATAGTCTGACCCGTGTCTTCGTTCGTGTATGTCTTGAACGTCGGGTCTTCCTCAGCAAGTTTTGCAAGGGCAACTCCCATTTTTTCCTGACCTGCTTTTGTCTTAGGTTCGATAGCGATCTCGATTACAGGATCCGGGAATTCCATCGACTCGAGTATGACAGGGTCTTTCTCATCGCAGAGCGTGTCGCCCGTTGTCGTCTCTTTGAGTCCTACCGCCGCAGCGATATCTCCCGAATATACTGTTTCGAGTTCTTCCCTCTTGTTGGCGTGCATCAGCAGGATCCTGCCGAGTCTCTCCTTCTTGTCCTTGACGGAGTTGTATACGTACGAACCCGCGTCTGCCTTACCGGAGTAAACTCTGAAGAATGCAAGTTTTCCTACATACGGGTCTGCCATGATCTTGAACGCCAGAGCAGCGAACGGGCCGTTATCGTCAGCCGGTCTTTCTGTCTCTTCGTCAGAATCGGGGATCATACCCTTGATCGGTGGTATGTCCAAAGGTGACGGCAGATAGTCGATGACTGCGTCGAGCAGCATCTGCACACCCTTGTTCTTGTAAGCGGAACCGCATGTTACAGGAACCATCTCACCGGCGATCGTAAGCTTTCTGATCTGCTTTTTGATCTCCTTCGGAGTGATCTCTTCACCTTCGAGGAACTTCATCATGAGATCCTCATCTGTCTCTGCGACCGCTTCGAGCATCTTCTCGCGCCACTCAGTAGCGTCGTCGATAAGATCCTCGGGGATATCTGTAATATCAAACTCTTTTCCAAGATCGTCTTTGTAGATCTCGGCCTTCATTTCGATCAGGTCGATGATACCCTGGAATGTGTCTTCAGCTCCGATCGGAAGCTGTACAGGAACTGCGTTAGCCTTGAGACGGTCTTTGATCATGTCGACTACCCTGTAAAAGTCCGCTCCCATGATGTCCATCTTGTTGACGAACACCATCCTCGGAACATGGTACTTTTCAGCCTGTCTCCAGACTGTCTCTGACTGCGGCTCTACACCGCCCTTTGCGCATAATACTGTCACCGCTCCGTCAAGCACTCGGAGTGACCTTTCGACCTCAACTGTGAAGTCTACGTGTCCCGGTGTGTCTATGATATTGATCCTGTTGTTTTTCCAATGAGCCGTCGTAGCAGCAGAAGTGATTGTGATACCTCTTTCTTGCTCCTGTTCCATCCAGTCCATCTGCGCTGAACCGTCGTGTGTTTCGCCGATCTTGTGAGTTCTGCCTGTGTAGAACAGGATCCTTTCTGTTACTGTCGTCTTACCGGCATCGATGTGTGCCATGATACCGATATTTCTCGTTCTTTCAAGTGGAAATTCTCTAGGCATCTCATACCTCCTTTCTGCTCGATTTTTCCAAAATTACCATCTGTAATGAGCAAACGCCTTGTTGGCCTCTGCCATTCTGTGTGTGTCTTCTTTTCTCTTGACCGATGCGCCCATTCCGTTGGATGCGTCGATGAGTTCTTTTGCCAGCTTTTCGCTCATGGTCTTTTCACCGCGTGCGCGCGTGAAAGCAGTCAGCCATCTGAGAGCAAGGGTCTGTCTTCTCTCAGGGCGGACTTCCATAGGAACCTGATAGTTGGCACCACCAACACGCCTTGCCTTGACTTCGACAACAGGCATGATGTTGTTCATTGCTTTTTCGAATACTTCCAGAGCGTCTTCGCCAGTCTCTTTGTTGATGAGTTCAAACGCATCATAGACGATGGCCTGCGCTGTTCCCTTTTTTCCGTCCAGCATGATGCTGTTGATGAGCTTAGCTACAACAACACTGCCGTATACCGGATCAGGAAGCACTTCACGCTTAGGAACATTACCTTTTCTTGGCACGTCTCTTCCCTCCTTGCCTAAATGCTTTCTCGGTACTCGACTTCGGACCGTCATTTTTTTCTTCCGAAGCCGCGGTGCCCAAGGTATATATCAGAATAGAATAATCTAATTAGAATTTCTAGAATATATAAAAGGGCACTTGTATTTCCCGATCTTTACCTTATGTTATTTTTTCTTAGGTCTCTTTGCACCGTACTTCGAACGGCCCTGACCTCTGTCCGCTACACCTGCTGTATCAAGTGTTCCACGGATGATGTGATATCTGACACCCGGAAGGTCCTTGACCCTGCCGCCTCTGATGAGTACAACACTGTGCTCCTGAAGGTTGTGTCCGATACCCGGTATGTAAGCTGTAACTTCGATACCGTTTGTGAGTCTTACCCTGGCTACCTTACGCAGTGCGGAATTCGGCTTTTTCGGTGTGACCGTCTTGACCGATGTGCAGACTCCTCTCTTCTGCGGCGAGTTCACGTTCGTAGCTACTCTGCGAAGCGAATTCATTCCTTTTCCGAGTGCCGGAGCTGTCGACTTTTTGACACTGCTCTGTCTGCCCTGGCGTACCAGCTGATTGATTGTAGGCATTGATTCTCCTTTCTCCCGTTTTTGCGGGTATTTTTTCTACAAGCCCTTTGTATTAAAGCTATATATTTCAGCTTGTTCCGGCCCGTTAGCCAAGCCGGAACAAGTCTGAGCGCAACGAATATACTATCACAACTTTGGGTACTGTGTCAATCACTCTTCTCCGCCGTCGATACGTATTTCTTCAACGATGTTTCCGCTTTCGTCGTAGGAGCGGATACCGCTGTCGTCTACGAGCACCGATGCTCCCGACTCGGCGAGGCCGAGCGTAGGCGCTGTGTGCTCTTCTTCATAGCCAGCCTCTTCTTCATCGTACATGTCGCGGCCTGCGCTCTCGATGAGGTGAGCGTTCGGACCGTAATCGATCTCGATGTTGCGGTAGCGCTTCATGCCGGTACCTGCCGGGATGAGCTTACCGATGATGACGTTCTCCTTAAGACCCTGGAGTCTGTCGACCTTGCCCTTGATGGCAGCGTCTGTAAGCACTCTTGTCGTCTCCTGGAAAGAAGCCGCCGAGAGGAAGGAGTTCGTCGCGAGCGAAGCCTTCGTGATACCGAGGAGAACGCCCTTGGATGTAGCCGGCTCTCCGCCTGCAGCAACCGCTTCTTCGTTCGCGTCCTCGATCTCGAATCTGCTGTAGAGTCCGCCCGGAAGCAGCCTCGTGTCGCCCGTTTCTTCGATCTTTCTCTTCGAAAGCATCTGGCTTACTATGACTTCGATATGTTTGTCATTGATGTCTACACCCTGCTTCTTGTACACTTTCTGTACTTCCTTGATCAGGTACTCATAGACACCCTTTGTTCCCTGGTATTTGAAGATGTCTGCCGGAGCGAGCGGTCCCTTTGTGATGTTCTCGCCTGCTCTTACGAAGTCTCCGATCTCGACTGCGAGCGTCGCGTTGAACGCAACGACGTATGTCTTCTCTTCGTCTCCGCGCAGAACTACCTCACGCATGTTGTCCTGCGTAGGCTCGATCGATACTACTGTACCGTCTGCTTCGCAGATGACGGCAACGCCCTTCGGCTTTCTTGCCTCGAACAGCTCCTCTACCCTCGGAAGACCGTCTGTGATGTCGCCGCCGGCAACGCCGCCTGTATGGAAGGTTCTCATCGTAAGCTGAGTACCCGGCTCACCGATCGACTGAGCAGCCATGATACCAACTGCATCACCGATCTGTACGTCTTCTCTTGTTGCAAGGCTGCGGCCGTAGCACTTGGCGCATACGCCCGTCTTGCTCTGGCATGTGAGGATCGATCTGATCGCTACCATCTCGATGCCTGCCTGCTCGATCTCTTCAGCGATCTCTTCTGTGATCTCGCTGTTGCCGTAGCAGATGATCTCGCCTGTCTCAGGATGCTCGATGTCGTTGAGAGCTGTTCTTCCGATGATCCTCTCCTTGAGGCTCTCGATCTCAGCGTTCTCATCCATGAACTTCCTGACTTCGATACCTTCCTGAGTGTTGCAGTCCGCTTCTCTTACGATGATGTTGTGAGAAACGTCTACGAGTCTTCTTGTCAGATAACCCGAGTCGGCTGTTCTCAGAGCTGTATCGGCAAGACCCTTTCTGGCACCGTTCGATGATACGAAGTAGTCCAGTACGGACAGACCTTCACGGAAGTTCGACTTGATCGGGATCTCTACAGTCTTACCTGCAGCACTTCCCATCAGTCCACGCATTCCGCCGATCTGCTGGATCTGCTTTTTACTACCTCTGGCTCCGGATGTCGCCATGATGTTGAGGTTGTTCATCGGATCGAGTGAATCCATCAGAACGTCCGCAACTTTGTTCGTCGTCTTGCCCCAGATGTCGATTACCTTTTCATAGCGCTCGTCATCCGAAACGAGGCCGTGGTTGTAAGCGTCTTCATATTTTCCAACGAGCTCGTCAGCTTCTGCGATGATCGCATCCTTCTCTTCAGGTACGACCATGTCGCTTACACTGATCGTGATAGCGCTCTTTGTCGAATAGTGGTAGCTGATGTCCTTGATGTAGTCGATCATCAGCGCCGTCTTCGTGTTGCCGTGCTTTCTGTAGCACTTGTCTATGATGTCGCCGAGTTCGTCCTTCTTTACGAGGAAGTCGATCTCGAGCGAATACGGATCCTTTTCTCTGTCTTTGATGAAACCGAGATCCTGCGGGATCTTCTCATTGAAGATGAATCTTCCGACCGTCGACTCTACGAGTCTGCCGCGCTCGTCGTCCGGACCGTTGAACATCCTGACCTTGACCTTTGCGTGGAGGCCTACGTCCTTGTTTCTGTAAGCCATCATCATCTCATCGATGTCGGTGAAGATCTTGCCGTCGCCCTTGTCCTGAGCAGCCGTACGATCCTGCGTACCTTCGTGCGTCAGGTAGTAGCATCCGAGGATCATGTCCTGAGTCGGGATCGTGATAGGCGATCCGTCCTTCGGAGCAAGGATGTTATTGACCGACAGCATGAGGTATCTGGCCTCAGCCTGAGCTTCCATAGTAAGCGGAACGTGAACGGCCATCTGGTCTCCGTCGAAGTCGGCGTTGAACGCTGTACATACGAGCGGATGGAGCTTGATGGCTTTTCCTTCTACGAGTACCGGCTCGAATGCCTGGATACCGAGTCTGTGGAGTGTCGGAGCACGGTTCAGCATTACCGGATGATCCTTGATTACTTCTTCGAGGACATCCCATACCTGCGGCTCGACCTTCTCTACCTTCTTCTTGGCGCTCTTGATGTTCGGAGCATCGCCCTGCTCTACGAGCTTCTTCATGATGAAGGGCTTGAAGAGTTCGAGGGCCATGTTCTTCGGAAGACCGCACTGCCAGAATCTCAGGCTCGGTCCGACTACGATTACGGAACGGCCCGAGTAGTCGACACGTTTTCCGAGGAGGTTCTGTCTGAATCTTCCCTGCTTACCCTTGAGCATGTCTGAAAGCGACTTGAGCGGTCTGGATCCCGGGCCTGTTACGGCGCGGCCCCTTCTGCCGTTGTCGATCAGAGCGTCGACCGATTCCTGCAGCATCCTCTTCTCGTTCCTGACGATGATGTCCGGAGCTCCGAGGTCGAGCAGTCTCTTCAGTCTCTTGTTTCTGTTGATGACCCTTCTGTAAAGGTCGTTGAGGTCCGATGTAGCGAACCTTCCGCCGTCGAGCTGGACCATAGGTCTAAGATCGGGCGGTATTACCGGGATGACTTCCATGATCATCCATTCAGGACGGTTATGGGAGTATCTCAGTGCTTCTATGACTTCCAGCCTCTTGACGATCTTCGTCTTTTTCTGGCCGGATGCTTTTTTCATCTGTTCTCTGAGATCAGTCGAAAGCTCTTCGAGATCGATATCGCACAGGAGCTCTCTGATCGCCTCAGCGCCTATGCCGGCTCTGAAGCCCGGTGTGTGGTTGTCGAGCTCGTCTCTGTACTCTGTCTCGGAGATGACCTCCTTGCGCTGGTACTTGGATTCGCCCGGCTCGAGGACTATGTAAGCGGCAAAGTACAGAACTCTTTCGAGGTTCTTCGGCGTAATGTCGAGGCAAAGGCTCATCCTTGAAGGAACGCCCTTGAAGTACCAGATGTGAGATACCGGAGCAGCCAGCTCGATGTGGCCCATCCTCTCTCTTCTGACCTTCGATTTCGTTATCTCAACGCCGCACTTGTCGCAGGTGATGCCCTTGTAGCGGATCTTCTTGTATTTTCCGCAGTGGCACTCCCAGTCCTTCGTGGGTCCGAATATAGCTTCGCAGAACAGACCCTTCGGTTCCGGCTTCAATGTTCTGTAGTTGATCGTCTCAGGTTCCTGGACTTCACCGTGTGACCATTCGCGAATCTTGTCCGGGGAGGCCAAACCGATCTGCAGAGCATCAAAATTGTTCAGCTCGTAGCTTCTATCTTTTTTCATATTCATGATCTGCCTCCGTTACTCTTCACTACCATCATCTTCAGCGTCTGCTTCTTCGTCCGCAGCTTCTTCAGCCTCATCGGCCTCTTCAGCTTCGTCGTCGTCCTCATCAGCCTCTTCGGCTTCTTCGGCAGCTTCCTCAGCATATTCTGCGGCTTCTTCAGCGGCTTCGGCCTCATCAGCCTCGTCCGCTTCTTCGGCATCGTCATCTTCGTCTTCGTAATCCTGCTCAGCGTCGGCCATTATGCGTGCAAGGCGCGCTTCTTCCATGGCCCTTTCGCTTGCTGCAGACTCACGGTTGATGACCTGCCTGAAGTCTGTCGCGCCTTCGACCTCGCTCGACTCGATGAGGTGGACTTCTCTGTCGTCCTCAGCGAGCACCTTGATGTCGAGACCGAGTGCCTGCATCTCCTTGATGAGTACCTTGAAGGACTCCGGAATGTCAGGTTCGGGGATGTTCTCTCCCTTGACGATGGCTTCATATGTCTTGACACGTCCTACGATGTCGTCGGACTTGACCGTAAGTATCTCCTGCAGTGTGTAAGCGGCACCGTAAGCTTCCAGAGCCCATACTTCCATCTCTCCGAAACGCTGTCCGCCGAACTGGGCTTTACCGCCGAGCGGCTGCTGCGTTACGAGGGAGTACGGACCGGTCGAACGTGCGTGGATCTTGTCATCGACGAGGTGGTGGAGCTTGAGCATGTACATGTAACCTACTGTTACAGGACTGTCGAAGTACTCACCTGTTCTTCCGTCTCTGAGCCAGAGCTTGCCGCTCTTGTCTATACCGCACTCTTCGAGCATCTGTACGATGTCCTTCTCGCTTGCTCCGTCGAATACCGGCGTTGCTACGTGCCATCCCTTTTCCTTGGCAGCGAGGCCGAGGTGGACTTCAAGTACCTGTCCGATGTTCATTCGGGAAGGTACGCCCAGCGGGTTCAGCATTACCTGCAGCGAACGGCCGTCTTCGAGGAACGGCATATCTTCTTCCGGAAGTATCCTTGAGATAACACCCTTGTTTCCGTGACGTCCGGCCATCTTGTCGCCGACGTTGATCTTTCTCTTCGTCGCGACGTATACTCTGACGACCTTGTTGATTCCCGGGCTCATCTCGCCGCCGTCCTTGCGGTCGAAGACCTTGACGTCGACTACGATACCTGTCTCGCCGTGCGGCATCTTCAGGGAAGTATCTCTGACTTCCTTGGCCTTCTCACCGAAGATGGCTCTGAGCATCCTCTCTTCAGCGGAGAGCTCTGTCTCGCCCTTCGGAGTTACCTTTCCGACGAGTACATCCTGCGATGTAACTTCGGCACCGATACGGATGATACCGTCTTCGTCCAGATCCTTCAGAGCGTCATCACCTAGGTTCGGGATGTCTCTTGTGATCTCTTCAGGTCCGAGCTTCGTATCTCTTGCTTCCGATTCGTATTCAACTATGTGCAGCGATGTCAGCACGTCGTCCATTACAAGGCGCTCGTTCAGGATGATAGCGTCCTCGTAGTTGTAGCCTTCCCACGTCATGAATCCGATGAGGAGGTTCTTTCCGAGTGCGACTTCGCCTGTATCTGTGGACGGACCGTCAGCGATGACCTCACCGGCCTCTACATGCTCACCGTGGAAAACGATAGGTCTCTGGTTGATGCATGTTCCCTGGTTCGATCTTCTGAACTTGAGCAGCTTGAAGCTGTCTGTTCCCTGACCGTCGTCTCTCTTTACTCTGATCTCGTTGGCGTCAACGTATTCGATAACGCCGTCGTGTTTCGCGAGCACTACTACTCCCGAGTCCTTGGCAGCCTTGTGCTCCATGCCCGTACCGACGATAGGCGCCTCTGTTACGAGGAGAGGTACAGCCTGTCTCTGCATGTTGGATCCCATCAGCGCACGGTTGGCGTCGTCGTTCTCGAGGAACGGGATCATTGCCGTGGCGACGGATACTACCTGCTTCGGCGATACGTCCATGTAGTCTATTCTGTCTCTCGGCACGAGGTCGATCTCGCCGCCAACGCCTCTGGAGGCTACTCTCGCATTGACAAAGCGTCCTTCTTCGTCAAGCGGCTCGTTGGCCTGAGCGATGATCATTCTCTCTTCTTCATCAGCCGAGAGGTACTTGATCTCTTCTGTTACGATGCCGTCACGCACGATCCTGTACGGTGTCTCGATGAATCCGTACTTGTTGATGACTCCGTACGTAGTAAGCGAACCGATAAGACCGATGTTCGGTCCTTCAGGAGTCTCGATCGGGCACATTCTTCCGTAATGGGAGTGATGTACGTCTCTGACCTCGAATCCGGCTCTTTCTCTGGAGAGACCGCCCGGTCCGAGGGCCGACAGCCTTCTCTTGTGAGTGAGCTCAGCAAGCGGGTTCGTCTGGTCCATGAACTGCGACAGCTGGGAGCTTCCGAAGAACTCCTTGATCGCAGCCGTTACCGGCCTGATGTTCATGAGCGCCTGCGGCGTCGTTACTTCGATATCCTGTACGGTCATCCTCTCCTTGACGACACGCTCCATTCTCGAAAGACCGATACGGAACTGGTTCTGGAGAAGCTCTCCGACAGTTCTCAGTCTTCTGTTTCCGAGGTGGTCGATATCGTCTACGTTACCGATGCCGTAGTTGAGGTTCAGTATATAGCTGACGGATGCGATTATGTCAGCAAGGATGATATGCTTCGGCGAAAGATCGTTCTTTCTTGCCTTGAGTGCAGCCTTTATCTCATCCTCACCGCTGCAGTCCTTAAGTATATTCTGAAGAACAGGATAGAAT
This sequence comes from uncultured Bacillota bacterium, assembly GCA_946545145.1. Classification (GTDB taxonomy): domain Bacteria; phylum Bacillota; class Clostridia; order Peptostreptococcales; family Anaerovoracaceae; genus UBA3738. Next base: position 12,016 of record CAMNNG010000005.1, on the reverse strand, counting down.
ACCTTGTCTGCAACACCCGTTTCAGAAATATCGAAATCGATATACTGCGCGATGTCGACAAAGTGGTTTCCTATTACCTTTGTGACTTTTTCCTGCGTCTCGTCCGTGTAAGCAAGTACGGAAAGCACGCCGGCGTTCTCGATCTCATAAGCCTTCTCAAGATCGATCTTCTCGCCCTGCTCCGCGAGTATCTCGCCTGTATCCGGATCGATTACATCCTGCGCCATGACGGCGTTCTCGATACGGTTGTGCAGGCCGAGCTTCTTATTATATTTGTATCTTCCTACATTGGAGATGTCGTAACGCTTGGGATCGAAGAGAAGCGAACGGATCAGGGAGAATGCGCTCTCCTTCGTGAACGGCTCGCCCGGTCTGAGAGTCCTGTAGATGCTCTGCAGTCCGTCTTCAGCGTTCTTTCCTCCATCCTTTTCAAGTGTCTTGACGAGTCTCTCGTCATCACCGAACACTTCGAGGATATCCTCGTTCGAACTGAGTCTGAGATCCTCATAGCATCCGAAGCGCTCCTGCTCCTGCGGGATGTACAGGTCCATCGTTCTGATGAACGCGGTGATCGGCTGCTTTCTCGTTCTGTCTACTCTGACAGAAATGATCTCGTTCGAGTCGGTCTCATATTCGAGCCATGCGCCACGGTTCGGGATAACAGTGGCTTTGTAAAGACCCTTGCCCGACTTGTCGAGTTCGACATCATAATACGGGCCCGGTGATCTTACGAGCTGTGTAACAACGACTCTTTCCGCACCATTATATATAAAGGTACCTTTTTCAGTCATCAGCGGGAAGTCTCCCATGAATACTTCCTGCTCCTTGACCTCTCCGGTCTCATTTGTAATAAGTCTGACTTTGACTTTAAGAGGAGCCGCGTAGGTAGCATCTCTCTCCTTGCATGTCTCCTGATCGTACTTCGGAGGCTCGCTCAGAGAATAATCGATGAACTCGAGCACGAGATTCCCTGCATAATCCTGGATCGGGGAGATGTCTTCAAAGACTTCTTTCAGTCCCTCGTTTATGAAATTTTCATAAGATTTGGTCTGGATCTGGATCAGATTGGGCATCTCGGCAACTTCGTTGATCTTCGAAAATGTCTGACGCTCTCTTTTGCCTAACAGAACGGCTTTTGGCATAATCATCACTCCTTAAAAACTAAGAAACATATTAAATCGCAGTTTAATATGATACCACATTGTCTTCAAGGGGTCAACCAAAAAAAGAGAATACCAAGAATGTTTTTCGCACTTTTTTAAGTCAAAGCATTTTGCCGCTCAAACATCCTCGGAAAATTCGGGTTATTCTCAATATATAGTTTTATCAGTAGGGTCTGCCGTAGTACTTCTTGGCACGCCATATATTGATGGACGTTACCCTGAGCGGTCTGGCAGTGTGGACGATGAGTCCGTTTCCTACATATACGGCAGCGTGGTAGATACCCTTATATCTGCCGTTGTTCCATCCGCCGAAGAAGACGATGTCTCCCGGCTTCAGGTTCTTTCTCTTGACTGTTTTGTGGTGCTGTACGCAGTACTTGTACTGTGTGGCAGCCGTGTACGGGATCGACTTGTTGGCTCCCTGCAGGTAGCTCCATCTCACGAGCCAGCTGCAGTCCGTGAAGTTCAGTTCGCCTCTTCTCGGCTGGCTGTACGGATCGCCTCTTCTTGTCAGTCCCCACTTGACGATCTCCTCGCCCTTCTCTGATCTGGCGGGAGTCTTTCCGACTTTGAATTCGTGCTCGTAGAGCAGGGCTTTGCCCTTTGCGTTAGTGGCCCAGACCTTGATGGTCTTCTGGCCCTTCGACAGCTCGTTGAATTCGATCGCGTTGTTGAGCTTTGTAAGATCGTAATTCTTTGATTTGATCTTCTTCGTATATTTCAGTTCCGTTTTTCCGGACCTGTTGTAGATCTTGACTATGAGGCTCTTCGCCTTCGTATCCGAGTGGAGAGTCCCGTTCAGTCTGTTCTGTCTGCCTTTGATCATCTCGTCTGCAGCAAGAAGCGACTCCATGTTCGCCCACTCAAGATTCTCGATGTACATGCTGCCCGCGGCCCTGCTGAAGAACGGCACCGTGACGTGGCATGTCTTGTGGTATCCCGCAACATCATAGTAAGTTATGTCGCACTCACCGCGGCCTACCGCTCTGACCTTGCCGCTGTCCGTGACCGTCGCGACGTCAGTGTCGGAGCTCTTCCAGTGGCCCATCGGTTCGTTTTCGTAAGCGAACAGATTCGGTGTATCTATGCCCCAGCTAATATGGAGCTTGCGCGTTTTTCCCTTGTTGATGGTCATCTCCTCCTGGCTGATGTACATGCCGTCTGGAGATACATATGAGAAATTGAGCTTCTTCGCCTTGCCGTTGCCGGCGCTGTTCTGCGCTCTGAGATAGTATTTGTACATTCCTGTGCTGGCAAGTTCAGCACCATCTTCCGTATACGAGCATTTCTTTCCTCTGTATACAGTAACAGAATCTCCATCCGGAGCCTTTCTTACGAGCCAGTATTTCGTAGCGCCCTTGACCTTTGACCACTTGATCTGCATGACGCCTTTGCTGTTCACGCTGTATCTAAGACTCTTTGTGACTCCCGGCTTCTTTTTCGACGCCAGATCTTTACCTCCATCAGAAGCGAAAGCAAAAGAAGGTGCACAGCACATCGTGAATGCCAGCACCATAATTATCGCCACTATGGAACACTTCCTTTTTCTCATAACCATGCAGCCATGATACTTTCCTTATGTGATGAGAGTGTGATGTTTTTGTCGAAAAAGCAAATTCTGAGAATACATTTTGTGACGATACGGTGCACGAAAAATCACGTATCCGGAATTGCCCCAATATCTTCCGCAGCCGCCCGGCTCACGCCACAATATGTCACTTGAGCGAGGCAACAAAAAAGAAGCTGCCGCTTCTTTTAGCATCACACAAATGATACATATGCAACAGCCCCTTCTTTTTTGTTTTGTTAAGATCTCTTATTTGAGTTCTACTGTAGCGCCTACTTCTTCCAGCTGAGCCTTGATAGCGTCTGCTTCTGCCTGGTCTACGTTTTCCTTGACAGGACCCGGAGCTCCGTCTACTACAGCCTTTGCTTCCTTCAGGCCAAGACCTGTGATCTCTCTTACAGCCTTGATGACCTTGATCTTCTCACCGCCAACTTCTGTCAGCATTACTGTGAATTCTGTCTGAGCATCACCAGCATCAGCACCACCGTCAGCAACAGCGCCAGCAACAGCTACCGGAGCAGCAGCGCTTACGCCAAACTTCTCTTCGCAAGCTTCAACGAGTTCGTTCAGCTCGAGAACTGTCATGTTCTCAATGGCTTCCAATATTTTCTCTTTATCCATTGTTGTTTCTCCTTTTTAAAATTTCGAAGTATTTCTTCGTTTTGTTCTTTACCTTTAGCAGGCGCCGATATTATTCAGCAGCCTCTTCTGCCGGAGCAGCTTCCTCAGCCGGAGCTTCTGCCGGTGCTTCTTCTGCAGCCGGAGCTGCGTCGCCTCCTTCAGCTTTTGCTTCCGCGATAGCAGCAAGTGTTCTTACGAACTTGCCTACCGGCGACTGGATGCTTCCCATGAACTTGGCGATCAATGTCTCTCTCGACGGGATCTTGGACAGGCTCTCAAGTCCTGCAGCATCATAGTAGTTTCCTTCAACGATTCCGCCCTTGAACGCCATCTTGTTGAGATCCTTGATGCTCTTTGCGATAACTCTTGCAGGAGCTGTAGCGTCATCATCGCTCATTGCGAATGCGCTCGGTCCTTCGAGTACCTGAGCGAGCTCTTCGTAAGGTGTTCCTTCGATAGCTCTTTTCACGAGAGTATTCTTGTAGATTTTGTAATCAACATTCTCGGCTCTCAGATCACTTCTCATCTTGTTGGCTTCTTCAACAGTGATTCCTGCATAGTCGATGACTATAGCGGACTGAGCTGTTTCGAGCTTGCCTTTGATCTCATCGATGATCTGCTGTTTTTCAACATGCGCCGCTCTTGTGACTTCACTCATGCGTCTTTGTTCTCCTTTCTGAAGACGTCCGTTTTCCGTCTTCGAATAGTGTTACCATGGGGTACGCCATAAAAAAGTCCCTGTACAAAGCCTGACAGGGACGATCTTTTTATATCGTACCTCGGCGGGATGATGTTTTAAGCCCCTTGGGGCTCCCGCTGTCTACGGTTTTGTTTTCGATTTCAGTATTTGTTTGTTTTGTCGTTCGACTTTTCAGCTTAGTTTGCTACTCTTGCCGGGTTGATCTTGACTCCGGGGCCCATTGTCGATGCAACGACTACGCTTCTCAGGTACTGACCCTTTGCAGCGGCCGGTTTTGCCTTGACGATGGCATCCAGAAGAGCATCAAAGTTTTCCTGAAGCTTTTCTACGCCGAATGACGCTTTGCCGATGGACGTGTGGATAATGTTAGCTTTGTCCAGACGATACTCGACTTTACCGGCTTTGATGTCAGCGAGAGCTTTCTCAACTTCCATCGTTACTGTACCGGATTTCGGGTTCGGCATGAGACCCTTAGGTCCGAGCAGCTTACCAAGTCTACCTACGACACTCATCATGTCCGGTGTAGCTACTACTACGTCGAAGTCGAACCAGTTTTCGCTCTGGATCTTCTGCGCCATTTCCTCAGCGCCTACATAATCAGCACCGGCTGCCTTGGCTTCTTCAGCCTTCGGTCCTTTTGCGAAGACGAGAACTTTCGTCTCTTTGCCGGTTCCGTTCGGAAGAACGATCGCGCCTCTGACCTGCTGGTCTGCGTGTCTTCCGTCAACACCCAGTTTGACGTGGACTTCTATAGTCTCGTCGAACTTGGCTTTTGCGTTGTCTGTCACTATCTTCAGTGCATCAGACACATCGTACAGCTCAGCTTTGTTGTAAGCAGCTGCAGCTTCTTTGTACTTTTTGCTTCTTTTAGGCATTTCTTTTTACCTCCTTGTGGTACTGACGGTCCCGCTCTGCGGGCCTCCCACTGTGCTAATCTTCAACTATGATTCCCATGCTTCTTGCTGTGCCCTTGATCATCTCTGTAGCTGCTTCGATAGTAGCTGCATTCAGATCCGGCATCTTTGTCTCAGCTATCTCGCGAGCCTGCGCTGTAGTGATCGTAGCGACTTTCGTCTTGTTCGGCTCACCGGACGCTTTGTCGAGACCTGCTGCTTTCTTAAGAAGCACTGCTGCGGGCGGTGTTTTGCAAACGAACGAGAACGATCTGTCTGCGTATACCGTGATAACTACCGGGATGATCATACCCTGCTGGTCCTGTGTCCTTGCATTGAACTGTTTGCAGAAGTCCATGATGTTGACACTCTTCTGACCGAGGGCCGGTCCTACCGGAGGTGCCGGTGTAGCTCCGCCTGCGGGGATCTGCAGTTTGATATAGCCTTCGATTTTCTTAGCCATACCTCGTCTTCCTCCTTTCCTAGCGTTTTCTGTATTATTAATGGCATTTCGCCGTTGTGTTCGTATCTAATTACTGTCGTTATCTCGACATCTTGTCGATCTGAGCGAACTCGAGCTCTACCGGGATATCTCTTCCCATCATCGAGACCTTGGCCTTGACAGTTTCCTTTTCTTCATTGACATCTTCTACGACGCCCATGAAGTTTTCGAACGGTCCGTTGATGACTCTGATGTTGTCTCCGACGTGGAGGTCGAGGTCGATCGATACCTTCTCGATGCCCATGCGTCTGACTTCTTCGACCGTCAGAGGCACAGGATCAGCACCATGACCTACGAATCCCGTAACGCCCTGCGTGTTTCTTACGAGATACCACGATGCGTTCGTTACGATCATCTTGACGATGACGTATCCCGGGAACACCTTGCGCTTTTTGATGACCATCTTGCCGTTTTTCGGCTCGGCCTTATCTTCAGTCGGAACGACCACCTGGAGCACCTGCTCCTGAAGACCGCTGGATTCGACAAGCTTTTCGATGTTTGCCTTTACTTTGTCTTCATGACCCGAATAGGTGTGGACTACATACCAATGCGGCTGTCCGTCTCCACGAAGACCTTCATAATTGTTGGATACCTTTGCATCTTCTCTTTCAGCCATTGTTTCTCCTCAACCTAAACTACATGGAGATGCCGAGCAGCTGCTTGAGCAGTGCAAGGAATCCCGTGTCTATCGCCCAGAAAGCAACAGCAAAGAATGCGCATGCTACGACTACCAGCGCCGCATACTGCCACAGCTCCTGCTTTGTAGGCCATACGACCTTTCTCATCTCGAGTCTGACATTCTTCAGATACTCAATGAAACTACCGCGCTGCCTCTTGGCATTCTGGCTTCTGCCCTGCTGCCTTTTCTGCATCTTCTCGCGGGTCTCTTTCATAGTTGGTTTGTTCTTTTTGTCCTTAGCCATTTTTTAACTCCTGCTACTTAGTCTCCTTGTGCAGTGTGTGCTTTCTGCAGAACGGACAATACTTTTTCAGCTCGATACGATCCGGATTGTTCTGTTTGTCCTTTACTGTATCATAGTTTCTCTGCTTGCACTCCTGGCAAGCCAGTGTAACCTTAATTCTCATGTTGCGTTTCCTCCGTCAACTCAAAACAGAGCCTTTTTTATCAGCTCTAACGTTAAATATGCATAAAGTCGCTTAATAAGTATACTCACGTGCCCAGTCAAAGTCAAGGAAAATATAGACGGCTTTTGCCTTCTTTATATATCCCATGCAGACAACATGCTCAGCGAAACGATCGCCGCCAGCAAGACAGGCACTCCGATGATGACAGCCGATGCGATCAGTACCCTTTTCCTGGTTTTCTTCTTGTCTTCGATATCTGTGACAGAGTTCCCCACAGCAGCGCCCAAGGCCGCCGCAACGGCGCCGGCGATCAGCTGACCGACAGAATCAGGGAAATAAGCAAATACACCTTTGATCCCGCCGCCACCTGCCAGACCGAATATCAGCATCGGCAGGAGCATGGACATGATCCCGAAAGAAAGGATCATTATCACATTCCTTTTTGCTGCTGAGACAGCAGGGCGGCTCTTCTCGCAGATCGTTACGATGTCTGTTTCCATGAGCATAGCGATGATGCATGTCGCCACGGGAATGACCAGCCAGAAATATGTGATAACCATACCCATCTCATTTCCGGGAGGCGCAGTAAAAAATGCTGCAATAACGAATACCCATACGGCCAGGTACAAAGCCGCCTTGATCATCAAATTTCGCTTTGCACGAAGAATATCTTTTTCATGCATCCTGCTCACCCCCCATTCACGTTATATCTAAGACACAAGCAGCATCATCTGTACACTGTAACAGATGATCTCTCAGTAAGAGAGTCACCCACTGCATACACTCTGAAGTAGTAATGGCTGCCGGCAGATCTTCTCTTCAGTTTCGCTTTCCTACCTGCATTTCCATCGATCGTTTTTAAGAACCTGAATCTTGAGGCTCCTTTCTTTTTGTAATATATCGAATATCCTGTGGCATGAGGGACTGCATTCCAGGCAAGTTTGTAATTTGTGTATCTTCTGCCTGCCTTCCTGACCAAAGATCTTTTAGCATGCAGCCTGACTTTCCCGATCGCCGGTCTCACATTGTACTTTGAAAAATCAGTCACGGCAAATGGCTTTGCAAGAGCGGCTTTAGCCATTCTCTTAAGCATCCAGTCATGGACCGATGAAACCCTTCCTGCCGCCATGTCATAATTGATACTGTGCACATCATCGATATCGATGCCAAGTGACCCGGCAGCGCAAACAGCCGCAAGAAACCGTCCATGGCCCAGGCTCATATGCTGACCGTCTCTTGTGACTCCGGGTTTTATGTAAGTCGTTCTTGCATTCTGTACAGCCGTTGCCGTAGGTATGAAGAAAGAGATACCGTCCATATTGCTGATTTCTTCTTTCCGTACCGCCATCAGATCTTCATACATAGCTGCACTTTGACTGTTCCAGCTTTTTTCGAAGCATGCTCTTTTACTGAATCCGTCATCATATGACCACGTCATATTAGCGCCGAAAACGGGCACCGGGTTGCCTCTCTCTGCACAGTGCGTTCTGACGATATCTGCCATTTTCACAACATATCTGTCGATCCCCGGTTCTGTTTTGCCGGAATACCACACTCCTGTAGTCATCTGGAAAACGACAGCATCCCAGCGATGCCTATCGAGCACCTGACCAAAAGTCAGCTTCTTCCATTTTGTTATCCCGTCTCTGTTATGCTCTTTGTATTTGAGCAAATATGGCTTTTCTCCGGAACAGTATCTGTAATGTGTTATGACGCTCGATCCTCCTCTGTAGCAGATCCCGACATCAACTTTATACCCAGCCGCACGGGCAACATTGTGGACATAGTGAGCTGTATCCCAATTGAAACTGTTTCCTACAAACAGGATATGATATTTTTTGCTTTTATTAACAATGACATGTCCATCCGTATCATCTGCAGCATACGCAAAAGAACCGATACTTGTGACAGCAAGCAAGGCTGCCAGAAGGATCATCGAAACAATTCTCGATCTCAAAACATGATTTCTCCTCTAAATACACAAATTCAAAAACAAATCAATGATATCACTCTCTTTCTCATGTATCAATTTGTTTTAAAGTATTACCGCATTTTCGTCCAGTTTCCGGATCGCGTCCGCTATTCCGGTACGACAGCCGCATCGTCTGTCTTCCTGGCCTCTTTCGGGACGCTGCCTGCTTCGCCTGTCTTCTGGTAGTAGTACGTCCCTTCTGTATATATGAGCGATGCCAGGACGCCGCCTTCTTCATCATAAAGCACAAGGCAGTTCTTTCCGCCCGGCTCCGACTCGCCGGTCACCTGCACCTTAATACTGTCGTCATCCGGATCGTCTGACATTTCATATATATAGAACGGGGCCCTGCCGCCGTCAACGTCTTCCTCACCTGGAAGCAGGCTCAGCCTTATGCCGCTTCCGATCTCATATACGCCCGCAAAATCTGCAGGCGCCTGCCCGCCGTGCAGCCCGTGCCCGGTGTTTTCGAGAACGACTAACGTCATAAGTGCTGAGACTGCCGCCGTCAGGACGATCATAACGGCCAGCCTTGCTGTCTTTATCATGTCCTTTTTCATCTTCCTTCCTCTTTCTCCATGCAGCTCTGATCTGTTTTCCGAGCCTTCTGCCCTACTGCCTGATCAGCTGATACTTGAAGGCATACGGGCTCTTTTCAGTCAGCCCTTTGCTGCTGTATCTGACCCAACTCCTGTATTTCTTCTTAGCCGGATCCCAGCGTCTGCGGAACGTCGCTACAGTATATACATCGTAAGCCACATGCGAATATGCCTTGTAGTACCCTTTCTTCCACGCCTTGTTGTATGTCGGCGCCATCGTGGACGACTTTGCGCCCTGCTTTCCGAGAGGTATCTTGACCGACGCGCTGCAGCTGGCGCCGCCGTACCCGAATCCCGCCGAAACAGTTACAGACGGGCCGCCTCTTGGATTCTTCGTGACGTACAGCCTCTGGCCTTTGCTGAGATATATCCCCTTCTTGCCCTGGCCGCCTGCGTATCCGCATCCGTAGACACGCCTGTGCGAGCGCACGACCCTGTACTGGTACTTCGGGCTTTCGCGCGGCAAAAAGTACGTTCTGCATACTTTGGTTTTAGTGAAGGTCTCAACGTCATGCACGCTCGCGTCTGCGCAGGCCAGAGCCTGCCCGCATGCTGCCGCCTGACCGGCGGCGCTGCAGGCAAGCACTACGGATGCCGTCATAAAGCAGGAAAGCATCTGCCTGCATCTCATCCTCAATATCATTTTCATTTCCGGCCTCCGTTCAGTTTTCTGCGCGCGCCTCTTCTCCTCATACTGAGCAGAGTCGTTGCAGCGATGACGAATGCTGCAGCCATAACGATGACAGCTGCCGCGGGGAAGCTTTCATCTCCCGTCCTCACCTTGCTCGCTTTCGGCTTTTCTTTTTCCTCGCGCTGCACCGGTTTTGGTTCCGCCTTCTCCGGCTCCGGCGCCGGCTTCTGCTCTACCGCGGCGGGCGGCTCCTCTTTCGGCACTTCGACCAGTGTCGCTGCAGTGTCTTCAAGAGGCTCAGGGAGTTTCTGTTCATCCGTGATGTATCCGTCTACCGATGCCAGATTGACTACCTCGCCCTCCGTATCATCATTCACTACGGCTTCGAATGTGACATCGAAGCCTTTCTTCATGACCGCTGACTCGATGATGATCTTTCCGTCCTTTATCGTTACTTCCGGTTCGGGATAAGCAGTCTCTCCTCCGGTCTCAGTGTCCGCTTCACCTTCAGCCGCGTCCGCCTCACCTGTGCCTTCAGAGCCATCAGCAGTTTCGCTGTCATCAGGACCCGGTTCTTCACCGCTTCCGTCCTCATCTCCTGCTTCAGTCTCATCAGATGCACCGGGCTCTCCGCCGTCTGAGCCTCCGGCTTCTTCGCCGGTCTCTTCTGCGGCTTCTGTATCTTCGCCTGATGCTTCTTCTGCGGCGCCGCCTTCTCCGGAAGCACTTCCATCAGATGCCGTTTCATCCGCGCTTTCATTGCCAGTCACATCTTCATCCTCTGCCGCACTATCTCCGGCGACTTCATCCGCCGTCGCAGCATCGTCATTATCTCCGCTGCCTCCGCCTGATCCTGAACCATCGGCTTCGGCCCCGGCTTCATCACCGGTTTCAGTCCCGGATTCTTCGCCGGTTCCGGTTCCGGCCTCTTCACCGTCCTCATCCTGCGCCGCTTCACCTTCACCAGCAGCAGCACCAGCCTCATCATCAGCCGCATCGTCTCCCGCAAGGCGCGTCAGTATGACGCTCGCCTCATCGACCGTTATGCCGTCGGGAAGAGTGTCGATGAAAACGACGTTCCTCAGCTCCGCGCCCTCGTGATCCTGCCTTACGCTGACCGTGTACTTCAGAGTGTCGCCGGGCCTGGCTTTCTCCTTGTCGACCGTCTTTTCGATCGTGACGTGAGGCACATGGGCATCCACCGTTTCCTTATCGGTCACCTGTCCGGGAACGTTATCTCCGCCCGCAGTGACGGTGTTTACGAGATCATGAGCGTCGATGTCTTCAGCCGCTTTGCACTTGTACGTGTATACAGCTTCGCCGGGAATACCGAGCCTCTCGTCCGAAGCTATGCTTTCGATGCTGACTTTGTAAGCATGCTCTGATTCCTCTTCCACCGTCACTCCGCTTCCGCTTATCGATCCTTCAATGAGGCTGAGGCCCTCGGGTATCGAGTCAGTCACGACGACGCCTCTTGCTTCCGCACCTATGACGGTCTGCCTCACCGTGACGGTATATGTCACCGTGTCGCCTGCGTTGTAGTGGCGCCTGTCCGCCTTCTTTATGATCTCGAGATCCGGGATCTTCTCGAAGACGGCTTTGACGTGATGGTCCTTCGTGACCTTCTCGAACGTATATCCCTCTGGATTCAAAACGATGTCCTCTTCATTTCCGTCGACCACGAGCTCCTTCAGCTGGAAGCCCTCGTCGGCTTTGTATGTCACCGTCCTGCTCTCTCCGTCCGGGACGTTCTCCTCAGCGCCTTCGATCGTGCCGTTCACGACCTCTGTCGTGATGTCCCACTCGGGGCGGAATGTCCATCTTCCTGTAATGACAGTGTCCTCCCACACTTCGATGATGCCTTCTTTGTCCCAGCCTTCGAAGATCCACTTGCCCTTCGGATATGTCGTTTCTCCGATGGTGACGTCCGTTGCCCTGATCTCATCTCCTTTTGAGTACGTACCGTCGACATCATAATCTCCGGGAGTGACTTCGCCGCCGCCCGGCACCTTCACGTCAGGATGCTCGCCTTCCCATCTGTAGGACACGGACGGTCCTTTGAACTGTACGTCGATCGTATGGTCGTACGACGAGCTCCTCTCGATGAGCTTCGCGAACGTGTATGTTCCGCCGCCCTCGTTGAAGCTGACGCCGCTTCCGTTGACCGTCAGGCTCCTGACCTTGTATCCTCTTGCCGGGGTGTAGTCGTACGTCGTTGTCGCGTTGAGGATATAGTTCGTTGCCCCGGGCTTTTCGATGCTCCCGCCTTTGCCCGCGGAAGC
>CAMNNG010000004.1 GCA_946545145.1 uncultured Bacillota bacterium | reverse complement strand
GCCGCGAACGGCAGGGGGCAGCAGGAGACGATCATCGTTGCAGTCACTAAGAAGGAACTCAGAGACAAGATCGCCGCTGACAACTGCAGGATCGGCGGCTGGGACGAGAGCTTCGACCCGTTTTACGGTGCCCCGGCGATGCTTATCGTTCTCGGAAAGGCTGACTGGCCGACGCACGTATACGACGGAAGCCTCGTGATGGGGAACATGATGCTGGCTGCTTACTCGCTCGGCCTGGGAAGCATATGGATCCACCGCGCCAAGGAAGAGTTCGAGACACAGGACTACAAAGACCTTCTGAGGGAGCTCGGCGTCGAGGGCGAGTGGGAAGGCATCGGCCACTGCGCGATCGGATATGTAGACGGCGATGTGCCGGCTGCGGCGGAGCGCAAAGACGGCAGGGTATTCTGGGTAGAGTAAGCGGATTCGCACAGGCTGTTTTTTTGCAGTCGGCTCCACCAAAAACATAGAAAAACAATTGAAATTTCAACGTTTTGCCTTTGACTAAACCGTTCTGTTGTGTTAACTTTTATACAATGGAACGGTTATTTTGGTTGTGTATTGCGGATGAAGCAAGAACAAGATCGGAATGACCGGGCCATTAAGAGAGAGACTTGCGGGGGTTAGGCTCTCTCTTTTTTTACATTTTGCAAAACTGAAAGTATATTATTGATTCAGTCGTGTGGTATAATCAAAAATAGGATAAGATTTGGCTGAAATGGATACAGCATATCAGTAGCTTTTGAAAAGGAATCGTTGAAGGAGAAATAGTCATGAAAACGGCAAAGAAATCAGCAGCTATGCTGTTGGCAATCACAATTCTTGTTGCGTTCATGCCGATCGCAGGTGGATCAGGTTTTGCTATGGGAGCTTCGAAGCCTGCTAAGGTGAAGGGAATCAGAGGAACGCTCACCAATCAGATGGTCGATATTAAATGGAATAAAGCAAGGGGTGCCAAAAAATATCAGATCTATATGAAGGCCGGCAAAGGCAAATGGAAACTGAAAAAGACCGTAAAAGCCAGCACGAGAAAACTCAAGGTCAACGGCCTGAAGTGGAAAAAGACATACTACTTCAAGGTGCGCGCATTGAACGGCAAGAAAAAGGGAAAATTCTCGATAATGCTGAGAGCGAAGGTCAAAAGCAAGAAGACCGTAGCGAATTTTATTTCTAATGCGGAATGTAAACAGTTGGCTCAGGAAATGCTCGATGACTGCAATTCTCAAGATACTGTAATGCAAAGCTGTGAAGTGATCGTGTCTGGAAATGTGATCACTTACAAGCTGCACAGCACGGCGACATATGATCCTTATCTGACAGCAGATTCTCTTAAGAGCGTATTTGGAACATCAGCGAAGAAAAAAGAAATGTCGAATGAGATCAAGGGCGTTCAGAATAAGATCGGTATCGTAGGACTGAAATACACGTTCAACTTCTACAAATCAGACGGCTCATTCATATATGGCATTTCGTATAAGAAACTGTAGCCCGGCAAGATTTAGTCAAAGTATGAGAAACAGGGCGCCTTCGGCATCTGGCCGCAGGCGCCTGTTTTTGTATCTGTGTTATGACCAAATCGCAGAAAATGATTGGAAAAGAACTGATTCTTCAGGACTGAGCAGTTTGTACTATGCAAACCAGGAAGGTCCGGAGATGAAAACGGCTTAAAAGTATCGTCTGAAGAAACAAATTGCAATAATATACCGAGTACAACAGTAATTGTTGTACTTTTCTCAGGTTTTGGTAGACTTTAGTCATAACAAGGCTGTTGGACTAAGGTCGCAGCAGGATCAAGAAAGCGGCAAATGAAAGAATGATTGATAAAACCGGTGAGACAAATGAATACGACGGCTTCATGACCGAGGCGGATCTTCGGGGGCAGGCTGATCCTACCCGCTTCTTTGACCGGATGCTGGCGGAGATATTCGCGGATATCGGTGTGCCGGAGAAGACCGAAGCAAAAGACGAGGCTGATGCGACTGAGGCTGAGACTGCAGCAGCGGCCGTTCTTGTGGTTCTCGAAAAAAGCGGGACCAGAAGGGCGCTGGTGCACTGCATAGAAAAAGCCGGCGCAAAAGCGTTCACTGCTGGTCCATCGGATTCGTACAACTATATGCTCGATGTCATCATCAATGAGGGCGTCTGCCTTCTGATCAGCGACAGCGCAGGAATCACCGGGATCCTCAAGCACAGCGCCAGACTTAGGCTGGATGCAGTGATGATATCGGACAGATATCTGCCGCCGCAGCTTGCAGGCTCGATCGTTGAGGCGTGGGGCTGTGATGTCTACATGCATTACACCAGACCTGAGCTCGCGGGGCTCGGGGCGTTCGGGCTGGTCGCCCGCAGCAGAGGCGGCTTCGAAGAAGGAAGCCCGGGGGAAGATCATCACGGGTATGATGAGGAGCTGCATGTAGATCACGACAATGCTCTCAGCGATGTAGTCTTTACGGGGGGCGGCCTGACAGTAAGCGAAGAGATCCGCATAGATATAATCGACCCTGAGACGGGAAATAACCTGCCGTGCAAAAGGCCGCTGCTGAAGAGGCTGATCGGCAGAAGGGCGGGATCCGGTCAGGGTAATGGAGATGACGTGACCGGTATGGAGCCGGGCGACTGGGGAGAGATAGTTGTGACGAGCCTGTTTCCGGCCGCCGAGCCGATGGAAGGCTACAGGACAGGCGACGTAAGCAGGATGCTTCCGCCCGCCGCACCAGCTGAGCAGCCGGCTTCAGACAGGCAGAGCGCACCATCTGAACAGGCAGCCCCAGAAATGCAGAGCGTACCGGATGAACAGCCGGCATCTCTGCTCCAGCGAATAGACGTAATAAAAAAGAGGACCTCTATGTGACCGGATGATCCGGCCGCCTGAGGTCCTTCTTATTCTGTTCATACGAGCGGAGCTCTGCTGATCCAGCATCTGCTGATAGCTAACCGCTGCTATTCCTCCGTGCCTTCGGGGAGCTCCTGGCTCCGGGCAGCTGCTTCATGATACCCTTCACATCGCAGCATCCTTCCGTAGAGGAAGCGCTTTTTGTATTTCAGTCGCGCTGCCTTGCTGACCTTGCCCATGAGGCGGTAGTTGAATGCGCCGCCTACGACTCCGAAGAACGTCAGCCCCTGGATGAACTTCGCCACGAGCATCTCCGTCGCAAGCACGCCCGCTATATCTTTGATGTCCTGATCTGACAGCTCCGGATCGAAGTATTCTCCGCGCTCCATTATGCCGGCGAGATCATCGCACTCACGGCTTGCTTCTTCCTTGTCCTCGTCCGGCGAGAAGGCGAGCTTGAGGACGCTGATCGTATACTTTCTTTCGTCCAGATCGCGGTAGTCATAGCCGTAGCTTGCCGCGATCTCGTAGCACTGCTTGAGCAGAAGACCGAGGAAAATCGGGATGTCCGGCATACCCATTCCGAAGATGCCGAGGACGGTGCCGTCAGCCGTGCCGACGAATTTGCCGGAGCGCACGTTCGAAGAAGCGTTCTTGTCGATCGCCCTGAGCGTATCCGGGTGGACCATCCTCTCGAGCGACGCGTCGAATTCTTCAAAGCGCATGCGGGCCTTGTCGATGCTGCCGGTCTTCTCGATGATGCCGCCGCCCTTGTCGAAGAGCAGACGAAAACCTTTCTCGAAGGCTCCTTCGAGAAGGTTGTACGTCTTTTCTGGTATGCGGTCTTTGAGACTGCGTTTGTTCGGGTCGTCTTTCTTTGGGCGGTAAGCGAGATATTTTTCTTCTTCGCGCTGGACACGCCTCATTTCGCGGACGAAAAGTATATATTCTTTTTTGCTGTATATTCTTGCCATATGTTTTTGTCCGGTCTTAGTGTATTAGATCATGTCGAGGAATTCATTGACCTCGTCTTCTGTCGACACCCAGCTGGTGACGAGCCTTATGACTCTCGTTCCGTCGAAGTTGTCTTCCCAGTCTTCGAACATGACTTTCTTCTCGAGTTCAGCGACCATCTCGTTCGTGAAGATCGGGAATACCATATTCGATTCCTGCTCGTGAGCCAGCTTGTAGCCCTTAGCCTTGATGCCGTCCGCGAGCTTCTTTCCAAGCTCATCGCAGTGGCGGCCGAGCTCCTGATAGAGGCCGTCTCTGAGAAGTACGTCGAACTGCATGCCGACGATCATGCCCTTGGCGAAGAGGGCGCCGTTCTGACGCATGTTCTGGCGGAAGAAGGGCTTGAGTTCATCATTGGTGATGACGACGAGCTCTCCCGCCAGAGCTCCGCACTTGCCGCCGCCGATGTAGAAGGCGTCGCAAAGACGGGCGATATCTGAAAGGTCGTAGTCGCATTTCTCAGCTCCGAGAGCCATCGCGAGACGTGCTCCGTCCATGTACATGAGCAGGTCGTTGCGGTCGCAGCACTCGCGGAGAGCTTCGAGCTCGGCGAGCGTATATACTGTTCCCGGCTCAGTCGTGTTGGTGATGTATATGATGCGCGGAACGACCATCTGGTCCATATTGTGGATGGCGCATACGCGGTCTACTGCTTCGGGATCGAGTTTGCCGTCGTCCGTCGGGACTTCGAGAAGTCTGTGGCCTGTAGCTTCGACAGCGCCTGTCTCGTGGACGGCGATATGACCTTCGACCGTCGTGATGACAGCCTCGTAAGGCTTCAGGAAAGCAGCGAGGCATGTTTTGTTGACGAGGGTGCCGCCGATGATGTAATGGATGGCTGCATCCGGGTCGCCGATCTGCTCTCTGACCATCGCCGCTGTCTTCTCGCAGCGCTCGTCGTTGCAGTAGCTGTCGCTGTAGACGAGGTTGTTCTTTACGATCTCATCGAGGACAGCGGGGTGGGCGCATACGCTGTAGTCGTTTTTCAGAAAAAGCATTGTGTTCTCCTTTCGCGGCGTGTGGCCGCTTCTTTCTTCCAACTGTTCACATTTTTATATTGATATACAAAAGCGGCAGGACCAAAGCGTCCCGCCGCTTCAGATATTATCGATGTTATAACTATTTTCTGAAAATATCAATAGTTTTGTGCCCTCTGTGAAGAGCGCTAGATCCGCTCCGCTTCTTTCCTCGAAGAGACGATCATCCTCATCGAGTTCAGGATGCAGATGACGGATACGCCGACGTCCGCGAATACCGCAAGCCACATGTTCGCCAGACCGATGGCGCCGAGGATGAGGACGGCGAATTTGACGGCGAGGGCGAAGACCACGTTCTGCTTCGCGATGCCGATCGTGCGCTTCGATATCCTCTTGATCACAGGTATCTTCGACGGATCGTCGTCCATTATGACGATATCGGCAGCTTCGATCGCGGCCTGCTGGCCCATGCCTCCCATGGCCAGTCCGATGTCGGCCCTTGCCAGAGTCGGAGCGTCGTTGATGCCGTCGCCAACGAAGGCGACCTTGCCGTCCGAACCTGTGATGATCTGCTCGAAGGCTTCGACCTTTCCTTCAGGAAGAAGGCCTGAGATGTGTTCGTCGATGCCGAGCTCTGAGGCGACTTTGTCAGCGATGATCTCCCTGTCTCCCGTAAGCATCACTGTGCGGTCGATGCCGCTCTGCTTCATGAGAGAGATCGCCTTCTGAGCGTTCGGCTTGATCGCATCGGATATCGCGATGTGACCGAGGTAGAGCGCGTGTTCCGGCTCCGCTTCCGCTCCGCTCAGGGAGTCTGCGCTTCCCGCGCAAGCGATATGCACAAGGGTAGCCGCTTCATCCTGCGGATAGTCATCGATGCCCAGATCATGCATGAGGCCCGCGTTTCCTGCATAGTATACCGAACCTTCTATGACGGCGCGCATGCCCTTGCCTGATATCTCTGTGACATCTGAGACGTTCGAATCGGAAAGGTCGTTCGCATAAGCCTCTTTGATCGATCTTGCTATCGGGTGGTTCGAGTACATCTCTATATGAGCCGCGAGCCCGAGGAGCTGATCTTCCGTCATGAGACTGCTTCCGTCCTCAGCGAGTGCAGGCGTAATGCCTGCAACTTTGAATATGCCTGTCGTAAGCGTGCCCGTCTTGTCGAAGACGATGGTATCGACATCGGCCATGGCCTCGAGGTAGTCGCTTCCTTTGACGAGGACGCCTATGCGGCTCGCAGCGCCTACGCCTCCGAAGAAGGCGAGGGGCACCGATATTACGAGGGCGCAAGGACAGGATATTATCAGGAACAGAAGAGCTCTGTATATCCAGTCGGACCATCCTCCGTGGAGGATGAGGGGCGGGATGACCGCGAGAGCCAGCGCTGAGAAGACGACGGCCGGCGTGTAGTATCTTGCGAACTTCGTTATGAACTTTTCTACGCGGGCTTTCTTGCTGCCCGAGTTTTCTACAAGGTCGAGTATGCGCGCGACGGTCGAGTCATCGAATTCGCTCGTGACCCTGATCTTCAGCACACCGTTGAGGTCGATGCAGCCGCTCGAAACAGCCATGCCTTCAGCGACGTCGATAGGTATCGATTCGCCGGTGAGTGCGGATGAGTCGAGGGAACCTGCGCCTTCGGTGATGACGCCGTCTAGCGGGATCCTCTCGCCGGGCCTTACTATTATGATGTCTCCCGGCATGATGTCGTACGGATCAACGGTCTCTTCTCCGTCCTCCGTGATCCTGTTCGCAAAGTCCGGGCAGATATCCATAAGATCGGAGATCGAGCCGCGCGACTTGTTGACGGCGTAGTGCTCGAACGCCTCGCCGATGGCGTAGAAGAGCATTACCGCGACGGCTTCGTCCCACTGCCTCAGCACGAGAGCGCCGATGGTCGCCACCGTCATCAGGAAGTTCTCATCGAAGACCTTGCCGTGAGAGATGTTGACCACCGCCTTGGATACCGGACCGTAGCCGACTATTATGTAAGCGGCCAGAAACAGTAATATAACTGCGGGAGCCGGCGCGATATCGGGCAGGTGATGGAGCACCATCGCGATCACAAAGATCACTGCCGCGGCAGCGATCTTGAAAATATCCTTTTGCTGTTTTGATAGATTCTTCAGCATGTCATTTTCCCCTGGGTTTGTCGTTTGTTATGCGTATATGCCGGGTCTGCGTCAGTAAGCCGCCTGACTAGCGTACGATTATCTTGCAGTCGGGCTCTACCTTGCTGATGCATTCCTGCGCCTTCGGGATAACTGCATCGATGTCGTCAGCGACGATGTTCATGCGCTGAGTCATGAAGCTGATGCTGCACTCTTCGACTTCATCGAGCTTATTGATGGCTGCTTCCATCTTTGCGGCGCAGTTTGCGCAGTCAAGGTTTTCGAGTTTGAACGACTTTTTCATTTTGCTTCCTCCTTTTGCAGGTCATTTCCTGCAGTTCATGTCAAATACCGCGTCGACGATCTTGTGTACGAGCTGGGCTTCCTCGCTGTCGGCCAGCGTGTAGTAAGCTTCTTTTCCGACCCTCTTGCTCGTGATGAGGCCGGCTCCTTTGAGAAGGCGCAGATGATGTGATACGGCGGGCGAGCTCATCTCGACGGCCGCTGCAATGTTCATCACGCATTCTTCCGTGTGGCACAGAAGCCACAGGATCTCCAGCCTGGTCGAATCACTGATAAGGCCGAATGTGGCCGATACGTTCGTGAAGACCTCTTCCTCCGGCTTTTCGGCCAGGAGCTTCATCGTATTCTCGTTGTGATCGTGCGGAAGGGATACCATATCAGTCTCCTTTTCTATGACGCGTTCTTACAATAGCTGATGTTTGGATCGAATCAACGATTAAATAATTGTTTAATCGTTGATTCGATAGTATACCTCTGCGCTTAAGGTGTCAATGCTTTTTCGCTATAAAGTGAAAAAAGCGGTTCAAAAAGTGAAACTTAAATGAAGAAATGATGTATGTCAGTCCATCGAAAAACCGTTGTGGTATAATCCTATCTCGTCACCGGTCCTATTTTTGTACCGTTTTGTACATGGACGGACCGCGTGAAAGGGTTTGGTTTAAAAAATATTACTTAAGAAGAGAAGAAGAATTCAGACGGGAAAATGAAGAGGTTATTGGTTTCGGTATTGGTAGTTATATTGATGTGCACGATGCTTCCTGCGGGGCAGCTCGAGTTCGCTTACGCGGATGATGCGGAAGCGGCAGGAACTGACGCGGCCACGGGCGCAGCCCAGACGAACGCGGCGGCACAGAGCCAGACAGAGCAGGACAATGCTGCGGTTGGTCAGACACAGAAGACTGTCGTCAAGTCCAAGGTGGTCAACAGACTGAAAAAGTCCATCACGGTCAAAGGGCTTGTCACGAGCAGGAACGAATACAAAAGCATGCATATACAGGACTCGATCAGAGTCACCGGAGCTTACGGAAAGACCGTTGAACTCCAGCAGCTGAAGTCAAAAGGCAGATGGAAGACGGTCAGGAGATATTACGTCAAAGGAAAGAACAACACGAAGATCACGCTGAAGTATCCCTCGAGATCGAAGACGTATTCCTACTGGAGGGTACATATCGACGGCGACAGCAGGACGAGGGACTACAACAGCCCGATAATCACCGTCGTATCGAGAAACGTAAGGAGCCTCAACCTGAACGCGAGGAGCGCATGCATCTACTGCATGGATACGGGCCAGGTGATCTACGGAAAGAATATGGAAAAACGTCTGCCGATGGCCAGCACGACGAAGATCATGACGGCCGTCGTCGTCATGGAGAACATGAAGATGAACAAGAAGGTCCGCATTTCGAGAAGGGCGGCCCGCACTCCGTACAGGAACCTGTATATGAAGAGGGGCGACAGATATTACGTCAAGGACCTTTTCAAGGCCATGATGGTCAGCTCGTCGAATGACGCCGCAAGGGCGCTCGCAGAGAATACCGCGGGCTCGTCGTCGAAGTTCGTCAGAAAGATGAACAAGAAGGCGAGAAAGCTCGGGCTTACGAGGACGCATTTCACGGATGAAGTGGGATTCGGAAGCAGCTCGCACTATTCAACAGCGAAGGATCTTGCCGAGCTGATGACGTATGCTTACAAGAGCAAAACGTTCAGAAACTCGATCAACAAGAAGAGATATTCCTTCAGGAATGTCAGGAGGAACAGATACCACAGAGTAGTCTCGTCGAGCTATCCGATGTACAGTTTTTCGCATAACTACCTGGGCGGAAAGACAGGAACGACCGGAGCTGCGAGATGCTGCTTCGTAGCTGTATACAGATACGGCGGAAGGACGTACGTATGCGTCAACCTGGGAAGCAGGAACAACTTCCACAGATGGCGCGACTCGAAGAGACTCTACAAATACATCAGGGACTACGGCAGATGGGGCACCATGGCAAGCGGCGGTTCGGATGATGACGATGAAGACATCTACTATCCTGAGATCGTATATGAGGAAGAGACCGATGCCGGTGACGATCAGGTCGTGATCGATGATGCCGGAGAAGGAGAAAACACGGTGCCTGACTCCGACGGAGAAGAAGGCGAGGTAATGTCGATCGCAGGCTAGATCCACGGGTGCTGCATAAGGCTCGGCACATTGTTAATAAAATAACGGAAAAGAAAACGGATTGCATATGATGCAGTCCGTTTTTTGGGACACCTGAAGTAGTATCATGGCTGTAGAAAGAAAAAGGAAGACAGCGGATCATTCGCAGTGAGATACGAAAGGAAGGTACACGATGCAGGTAGTAAGGATAGAAAAGAGAGCCAGACGCAGTATGTTTGAAGAGGTCATGGATATCATCGACGGAAGAGAGGCCAGAAAACAGTGGTACAGAAAACAGCAGGAAATGAGAGCTGAAGGCGGAGAATACGATCCGGCTATAGACGACGAACTCTGGCTGAGAAGATATCTGCTCGGAATGATCGATTAGGGCATATTAACGGTCATATTGTGCATTTATTAACGAACATTTAGGGTGCTTTTCACATTGATATAACGGGCATTTTTTAGTATAATGCTTCTATGCGAAAAGGATATTTGATCATACCCGGAAATCGTCGTACATACGGCGTGCATATCAGAAAAACAGAAGTAAAGAAGCTGACAGCGTCAGCAAGTTTTTAGAAAGTTAAAAAGACAGCGCACTCCGCTGTTTTTTGCATTTTGCGGTCTTGAGACAGATAGAAACCGATGTGTCTTGAGTATGACAAAGGAGTTTGAAACATGGTTAAACGGTTATTCGTAGAAAAGAAGAAGGGATTTGACGTTGAGGCTAGAGGTCTTTTCAATGATATCGTTACAAATCTGCATCCCGAAGGACTGACAGGCATCAGAGTGCTGAACAGATACGACATGCAGGGTCTTGATGATGCTACGTACGAAACGGCAAAGAGAGAGGTCTTCGCAGAGCCCGCCATCGACGCGGTCTATGATGAAGAGCTGCCGGAAGGAATCGATCAGACGAAGATGTTCGCTATCGAGTATCTGCCCGGACAGTACGACCAGAGAGCCGATTCGGCTGCTCAGTGCATCAAGCTGATCGTGCCGAAGGCTGAGCCGCTCGTCAAGTTCGCGAGAGTCATCGTCCTCGAAGGAGACGTAACGCAGAGCGAAGTCGAAAAGATCGCGCAGTACTGCATCAACCCGGTCGACAGCCAGTTCGCGCTTCAGGAAAAACCCGAAGTGCTCGATATGGACATGGCTCAGCCGCAGGATGTACCCGTCGTCGAAGGCTTCACCCTCATGTCGCCGGAGGAGCTCAAGGACTACCGCGTCGATATGGGATTCGCGATGAGCGATGACGACATCATCTTCATACAGGAGCACTTCAAGAGAGACGAGAAGAGAGATCCGACTATGACGGAGCTCAAGGTCATCGACACATACTGGTCCGACCACTGCCGTCACACGACGTTCAACACGCAGCTGAAGGACATCAAGTTCGAAGACAGCGATTACGGCGCTATGGTCAAGGGCGTCTTCGACGAATACATGGAGATGAGAGAAAAGGTCTACGCCGGAAGAGACAAGGACATCTGCCTCATGGATATGGCGTGCATAGGCGCGAAATATCTCAAGGGCGAAGGCAAGGCGAACGACCTTGACGAGTCGGAAGAGATCAACGCATGCTCGATCAAAGTAAGAGCGAAGATCGACGGCGAGATCGAAGACTGGCTCGTAATGTTCAAGAACGAAACACACAACCACCCGACAGAGATCGAGCCGTTCGGCGGAGCCGCTACGTGCCTCGGCGGAGCTATCAGAGACCCGCTGTCGGGAAGAGTTTACGTATATCAGGCGATGAGAGTCACGGGCGCAGGAGACCCGAGGACTCCGGTCGAGAAGACCATCGCAGGAAAGCTTCCGCAGAAGAAGATAACCCGCGAAGCGGCTCACGGATATTCTTCATACGGCAACCAGATCGGTCTTGCGACAGGTCTCGTCGATGAAGTATATGATTCACAGTATGTAGCCAAGAGAATGGAAGTCGGCGCGGTAGTAGGAGCTGCTCCCGCTGACCACGTAGTCAGAGAGAGACCTGAAGAAGGCGACATCGTCATTCTCGTCGGCGGAAGGACAGGCCGTGACGGTATAGGCGGAGCAACGGGTTCGTCAAAAGAACACACGGAAGACTCCATCAACGAATGCGGAGCGGAGGTCCAGAAGGGCAACCCGCCTGTTGAAAGAAATATACAGAGACTCTTCAGAAGAAAAGAAGTCTCGACGATGATAAAGCGCTGCAACGACTTCGGCGCAGGCGGCGTGTCGGTAGCTATCGGCGAACTGGCAGAGGGCCTTTCGATCAACCTCGACATGGTCCCGAAAAAGTACGAAGGCCTCGACGGAACAGAACTGGCGATATCGGAATCCCAGGAGCGTATGGCCGTCGTCATCGCAAAACAGCATGAAGAAAAGTTCAAGAAGTACGCTAACGACGAAAACCTCGAAGCCACAGTAGTTGCCCGCGTCACGGGCGACGGACGCATGCGCATGCAGTGGAGAGGCCAGGAAGTCCTGAATCTTTCAAGAGAGTTCCTCGATACGAACGGAGCCAAGCAGGAGACGAAAGTCTCTGTTGAGGCGCTGTCCGGTCTTACGCAGGCAAGCATCTACAGCGATCCGCTCAGATATCTGGACGATCTCAACTGCTGCAGCAAGAAGGGCCTCATCGAAAGATTCGACTCGACGATCGGCAAGGGCTCCGTCCTGATGCCGCTCGGCGGAAAATATCAGCTGTCGCCTGCGGCAGGCATGGCTGCGAAGCTTCCTGTTATGCATGGTGATACGAAGACGGCTACTCTCATGAGCTACGGCTTCGATCCGGAACTTGCGAAGCTTTCGCCGTTCCACGGAGCGCTCTACTCCGTCATCGACTCGGTAACTAAGATCGTTGCCATGGGCGGAGATTACAGCACCATCAGACTGACCTTCCAGGAATACTTCGAGCACATGGCAGACGAAAAATCGTGGGGCAAACCCATGGCTGCTCTGCTCGGAGCTTTGAAAGTCCAGAAGGAGCTCGAGATCCCGGCTATCGGCGGAAAGGACTCGATGAGCGGAACATTCAATGACCTGAACGTACCGCCGGCACTCATCTCCTTCGCCGTAGATGTATGCGATACAGATGTCGTAACGTCGACAGAGTTCAAGGAAGCAGGCACGAAGCTCGTACTCGTGCAGACAAGAAGAAAAGACTATGATCTCCCTGACTTCGACAAGTACAAGGAGAACATGAAGAAGATAACATCGCTGATCGAGCAGGGCGAAGTCCTTGCTGCTCAGCCGGTCGGAAAGGGCGGCGTATTCATGTCGATCGTGAAGATGGCTGCCGGAAACAAGATCGGAGCGAAGATCGAAGGCATCACGAAGAACGAACTTCTTGAGGCCAGATACGGCGATATGATCCTCGAGATGAAGGCTGACGCCGACGTTGAAGAACTGTTCGGCCATGTCGCTTACAAAGTCATCGGTGAGACGACTGAAGAGAAGGCTCTCTCGATCAAGACAGATGAGGAAACATTCGAATACGATCTCGAAAATGTCATCAAGAGATGGACAGCTCCGCTCGAAGGAGTATTCCCTGTAAGATACGACGAAGCCAAGGACGAAGAAGAACCTGGAGTCGAGAACATCTCCTTCACAGAGAGAATGGGCAAGGGTCCGGCCATCGTGGACGGAAAGCCGAAGGTAGTCATTCCGGTATTCCCGGGAACGAACTGCGAGGTGGACTCCGCGAGAGCATTCGAAGAAGCGGGCGCGGACGTGCATGTACAGATCATCAACAACCTTTCGGAGCTGACGCTGATCGAGTCGATCAACGAGATGTCGAACAGGATCAAGGAGTCGCAGATCGTAATGATCCCGGGCGGATTCTCCGGCGGAGACGAACCGGACGGAAGCGCCAAGTTCATTACTGCGGTATTCAGGAACCCGCTCATCTCCGAGGCTATAGACAACCTCATGAGAGACCGCGACGGACTGATGCTCGGTATCTGCAACGGCTTCCAGGCTCTGATCAAACTCGGACTGCTGCCGTACGGTGAGATCAGAGAGCCGGCTGAAGACAGCCCGACTCTGACATACAACGATATCGGCCGTCACCAGTCGCAGCTGATCAGGACGAGGGTCGCTTCGGTCAAGTCGCCGTGGATGTCGCTTTGCGATGTAGACGATGTACACACGATCGCGATCTCGCACGGCGAAGGAAAATTTGTCGCTTCGGACGAGATGATCAAGCAGCTCATCGAGAACGGACAGGTAGCTACGCAGTATGTCGACTTCGAAGGAAACGCTGCTATGGATATAGCTTACAACCCGAACCATTCGTACATGGCCATCGAGGGCATCACGAGCCCGGACGGTCGTATACTCGGAAAGATGGCTCATTCCGAAAGATGCGGAGACAACGTATTCAAGAACGTGCCGGGCAACAAGTATCAGAGAATATTCGAAGCCGGCGTGAACTACTTCAAATAGAAAAGGAAGCATGAAATGAAAAAAGTACTGATCATAATGGGAAGCAAATCTGATTACGACGTCGTCAGCAAGGCGGAGAGCGTGCTCGATGATTTCGGAGTAGAGCGTGAGACGAGGATCATCTCGGCTCACAGGACTCCTGAAGTCGCGGCTGAGGTAGCCGGAGCTGCGGAAGAGAACGGATTCGAAGCCGTGATCTGCGCAGCAGGCAAGGCTGCTCACCTCGCAGGCGTCATCGCTTCCAAGACGGTCCTTCCCGTAATAGGGATCCCGATGAAGACGAGCGATCTGGGCGGCATGGACTCGCTCCTCTCGACAGTCCAGATGCCCAAGGGCGTGCCGGTAGCGACCGTCGCTATTGGCGGAGCCGAGAACGCGGCTCTTCTGGCTATCCAGATGATGGGAGCCGCTCACCCGGATCTCAGAGAAGCGTTCAGAGCTTACAAAGTCAAAATGGACGAAGAAGTAAGAGCGCTCGATGAAGAAATGAACGCATAACCCAGGAACACAGGAGGCCAAGCAATGGACAAACAGCTTACATACAAAGACGCCGGAGTCGATACTAAAGAAGGCGAAAGAGCCGTCAAACTGATGAAGGACCATGTCAAAGCTACTTTCAACGAGAACGTGCTTGCTGACATCGGCGGATTCGGCGGTCTTTTCAGAGCGCCTGTTGAAGGAATGAAAGAGCCCGTCCTCGTCAGCGGTACTGACGGAGTCGGAACGAAACTGAAGATCGCATTCGATCTTGACAAGCACGACACGGTCGGAATCGACCTCGTGGCTATGTGTGTCAACGATGTCCTCTGTCAGGGTGCGACACCGCTCTTCTTCCTCGACTACATCGCGACAGGAAAGGTAACGGCTGAGAAGATAGCCGATATCGTCAGCGGAGTAGCAGAGGGATGCAGACAGTCGGGATGCGCTCTCATCGGAGGCGAGACGGCGGAGATGCCGGGATTCTACGGTGAGGACGAATACGACATGGCAGGTTTTGCCGTAGGCATCGTAGACAAAGAGAACATCATCACCGGTGAGAACATCAAAGAAGGAGATGTCATAATCGGTCTTCCTTCGAGCGGCATCCATTCGAACGGCTACTCGCTCGTAAGAAAGGTCTTCGAGGGCGAAGATGATGTGGAGCTGAAGAAGGAGCTCCTCGTTCCTACAAAGATATATGCAAAAGAGTGCGCGGCGGTAAGAGGCCTCAAGGTCAACGGCATCGTGCACATCACAGGCGGCGGCTTCTACGAGAACGTTCCGCGCGTACTTCCTGAGGGCATAGCTGCTTCGGTAGACATGGGATCGTGGCCGATCCTTCCGATCTTCATGAGGGTGCAGCTCTCGGGCGGCATCGAGACGAGAGAGATGTTCTCGACATTCAACATGGGCGTCGGAATGATGATGTTCGTAGATCCTGAAGACGCGCCTGCTGCTCTTGAGAAGATCAAGGCTGAAGGCGGCCAGGCATATGTCATCGGCAGGACAGTGGCTGAAAACGGAGAAAAGGTGATCATCAATGAGTGACGAGAGAATGCGGGTAGGAGTCCTGGTCTCCGGAGGAGGTACTGACCTCCAGTCTATAATCGACGCAGGGATCAATGTCGTGAAGGTCATCTCGAGCAAGGATGGCGTATATGCGCTCGAGAGGGCGGCCAACGCAGGCATCGAAGCCCTGGCCGTAACAAAAAAGGAATACCCGAAGATAGCCGACAGGATGACGGTTATCGCTGATGAAATGGAAAAGTCCGGCGTGGAGCTGATAGTGCTCGCAGGCTATCTTGAGATAGTCACATCAGAGCTTCTTGACCGCTTCCCCGGTAATGTGATCAATATACACCCGGCTCTTCTGCCCAAATTCGGCGGACCGGGTTTTTATGGTCTTAATGTGCATAAGGCGGTGCTTGAAGCCGGCGAGACGGAAAGCGGCGCCACAGTGCATTTTGTCAACGAGGGAGTCGACAAGGGACCGATCATCGCACAGTCGAAGGTCCCTGTCAAAGAAGGAGACACGCCCGAAACTCTTCAGGAAAGAGTGCTCGAGGTCGAACATGTTCTCCTCCCCCGCACAGTAATTGAGCTTGAGAAGCAGAGACGAGAAGAAAAGAAAGGAAAGTAAAGTAATGGGAGGAATACTCGGAGTAGCCTCGAAGCAGGACTGCGTGATGGATATCTTCTTCGGAACTGACTATCATTCGCATCTGGGGACCAAGAGAGGCGGAATGTGCATCCTGCAGGATGACGGATTCAACAGAGCGATCCACAACATCGAGAACTCGCCGTTCAGGAGCAAGTTCGAAGCGGAGCTCGAGGGAATGGCCGGCAACATGGGTATAGGCGCGATAAGCGACGGCGATCCGCAGCCGCTTACTGTATACACGAAGCTCGGCGACTGGGCGCTCGCGACGGTCGGAAGGATCAACAACAAAGAGGAGATCGTAAGAGATCTTATGGGAAACAGCCGCGGTCATCTCATGTCGATGAGCCACGGCAAGATCAACAACACCGAGCTGGTGGCCGCCCTCATAGCCGAGGGTGACAGCCTCGTCGAAGGCATCAAGATCGCCCAGGACAGGATCGACGGCTCAATGACGATGATCGTCATGACGGACAAGGGGATGTACGCCGCAAGGGACAAGTACGGCAGGACGCCTCTGATCATCGGCGAGAGCGAAAGCGGATACTGCGCTGCGTCTGAATCGTTCGCATTCATCAACATCGGATACAGCTACAAGAGAGAGCTCGGTCCGGGAGAGATCGCCTTCATAACGCCGGACGGTGAGGAGACCGTGCAGGAGCCGGGCGACAAGATGAGGATATGCTCGTTCCTGTGGACATATTTCGGATACACGACGTCTATCTACGAAGGAATGAACGTAGAGCTGATGAGAAACAGGAACGGAGAGCTGATGGCCGAGGCTGACGGACCGATGGACGTTGACTACATCGCGGGAGTCCCGGACAGCGGCATAGCCCACGCGCTCGGATATGCGAACGGTTCGCATACGAGGTACGCGAGACCGCTCATCAAATACACACCGACATGGCCGAGGAGCTTCATGCCGACCAACCAGAAGGCAAGGAATCTCATCGCAAAGATGAAGCTGGTGCCGGTGTTCCAGATAATCAAAGACAAGAAATTCGTACTCATCGACGACTCCATCGTCAGGGGCACGCAGCTGTCTGAGACAGTATCGTACCTGCAGGAGAACGGCGCGAAGGAGATCCATGTAAGAAGCGCCTGCCCGCCGATCATGTACGGCTGCAAATATCTGAACTTCTCGAGATCCGTAACGGATATGGAACTGATCACGAGAAGATGCATACTGGAGCTCGAAGGGATGAGCGACGGCGCGGCTGCCGCGAACCCGGACGGTTCAGACAAGATATCTACACCGGAGATACCTGAAGAGGTGCTTGCCGAGTACGCCGATCAGACGACAGAAAAGCATGAAGCTCTGGTTAAGATGATAGAAGAGAAACTTGGTTTCGATTCGCTGCGCTTCCAGGAACTTGACAGATTGATCGAGGCGATCGGAGTCGACAAATGTAAACTGTGCACTTATTGCTGGGATGGAAAGGAGTAAACAAGGATGAGAGCACTCATTAGCGTATCAGACAAGACAGGAGTAGTAGAATTCGCGAAGGAACTCGAAGCACTCGGAGTAGAGATCATTTCGACAGGCGGAACACACAAGGTCCTCGAAGAGGCCGGTGTGAAGGTAACGGGCATTTCCGATGTAACGGGCTTCCCCGAATGTCTCGACGGAAGGGTCAAGACGCTTCATCCGAAAGTACACGGAGCTCTTCTCGCAAGAAGAGATGTTCCGGAGCACATGGCTCAGCTCAAGGAGCTGGGTATCGAGACTATCGATATAGTCGCTATCAACCTGTATCCGTTCAAGGCTACTATCATGAAGCCGGACGTAACGCTTGCAGATGCTATCGAAAACATCGACATAGGCGGACCGACGATGCTCAGATCGTCCGCAAAGAACCACAAGGACGTAACTGTCGTATGCGATCCTGCTGACTACGGCATGGTCATCGAGGCTCTGAAGAACGGCGGAACAACATACGAGCAGAGATACGAACTGGCTCTTAAGGTATTCAGAACGACGGCTGCTTACGACGCTATGATCAGCGAATACCTCAGAAAGCAGATAGACGCTCCTTACGGCGACGATCTGACTCTCACATTCGAAAAGGTCCAGGATCTCAGATACGGTGAGAACCCGCACCAGAAGGCTACATACTACAAAGAGATCCAGCCGTGGGAAGGCTCGCTCGTCACAGCTGAGCAGCTCCACGGAAAAGAGCTTTCGTTCAACAACATC
Source organism: uncultured Bacillota bacterium (assembly GCA_946545145.1). Taxonomy (GTDB): domain Bacteria; phylum Bacillota; class Clostridia; order Peptostreptococcales; family Anaerovoracaceae; genus UBA3738. The sequence goes on along the minus strand of CAMNNG010000004.1, from coordinate 8,537 downwards.
AACGACACACAGGGCGCTCTGGCCACACTGAAGGAATTCGAAGAGCCGACAGTCGTTGCTGTAAAACACGCGAATCCGTGCGGCGTCGGTACAGCGGACAACCTGTATGACGCTTACGTAAAGGCGCATGACTGCGACCCCGTTTCGATATTCGGCGGCATCGTAGCATGCAACAGACCGGTAGACAAGAAGACTGCCGAGGAGATGAGCAAGATCTTCATGGAGATCCTCATCGCGCCTGACTTCGACGAGGATGCTCTCGAAGTACTGAAACAGAAGAAGAACCTAAGGATCATGAAGCTTCCGAACATCACGGCTCAGCCGCCGGAAGACGACCTCGACATCAAGAAGGTATCGGGCGGACTTCTGATCCAGAACGTAGACCACGGCGTATTCGACGTAGAGAACGCTCCGAAGCCGGACCAGCCGGCAACAGACGCTGCTGACGATGGTCAGTCCGCATTCGGAAAGCTCGTTTACGACAACAGACTGATGGTCGTAACGAAGAAAGAGCCTACAGAGCAGGAACTGAAGGATATGGAAATGGCCATGAAGGTCGTCAAGCACACGAAGTCCAACGGCATCGTATTCGTAAAGAACGGCCAGACTGTAGCTATCGGACCGGGACAGACGAACCGAATCTGGGCTGTAGAAAACGGCATCAAGAGATGCCTGCTCGAGATGAAGGGCGCTGTTATGGCATCTGACGCCTTCTTCCCGTTCGACGACTGCGTAACAGCTGCTGCAGAAGCTGGAGTTACAGCCATCGTACAGCCGGGCGGATCCGTAAGAGACCAGGAGTCCATCGACAAGGCCAATGAGATGGGCATCGCCATGGTATTCAGCGGAATGCGTCACTTCAAACACTAAGAATAAAGAAAGGAAAGATCTGACATGAAAGTACTGGTAGTCGGAGGAGGCGGCCGTGAGCACGCCATATGCTGGAAACTCGCACAGAGCCCGAAGGTCGATGAACTGTACTGCGCGCCGGGCAACGCCGGCATCGCAAAGGATGCTGTATGCGTTCCTGTAGGCGCGGAGGACATCGAAGGCATCGTGGCGCTGGCAAAGGAAAAAGAGATCGATCTTGCGGTCATCGGACCGGAGGTCCCGCTCGCCATGGGCATAACTGACGAACTTGAAAAAGCAGGCGTCATGACGTTCGGCCCGGACAAAGAATGCTCGCAGCTCGAAGCCAGCAAATCCTTCACGAAGAGCTTTCTTGCCAGACATGATATCCCGACAGCAAAATACAAAGAATACACGGACATCGACGAACTGAAGAAAGACATAGGCATCTTCGGATATCCGATGGTCCTCAAGGCTGACGGCCTCGCGGCCGGAAAGGGCGTAGTACTTGCGCCCAACGCCGAAGAAGCAGAAAAAGCCATCGACGAGATGATGGGAGACCGCGTCTTCGGAGACGCCGGAGCCAAGATCGTAGTCGAAGAATGCCTGAAGGGCGTTGAAGCTTCGATGCTCTGCTTCGTCGACGAGAACACCATCGTTCCGATGGAATCGGCCCAGGACTACAAGAGGGTATTCGACAACGACGAAGGTCCGAACACGGGCGGCATGGGAAGCTACTCGCCGTCCCTCCTGTTCGATGACGAGATGAAAAAGCGCGTTATGGACGACATCCTCGCGCCGACCCTGGCAGGCTTCCAGAAGGACGGCCTGAAATTCAAGGGAGTCCTCTTCGTCGGCCTGATGCTTTCTGAGGAAGGACCGAAGGTCATCGAGTTCAACAACAGGTTCGGTGATCCCGAGACCCAGTCCGTACTCATGAGGCTGGAGTCAGATCTCTGCGACATCTTCGTCAGCGTCTGCGAGAACCGCCTCGCCGAGCAGGAGATCGTCTGGAGCGATGAGCGCGCAGTATGCGTAGTCCTCGCGAGCGGCGGCTATCCGGGAAGCTACGAGAAGGGTCTTCCGATCAGCGGCCTGGACGATGTTGACGATGACATAGTCGTATTCCACGCAGGAACCAAGGCCGGTGAGAACGGCGAGATCCTGACAAGCGGCGGCAGGGTCCTCGGTGTCACGGCAAAGGGCGCCGACAACGATGAAGCGAGAGCCAAGGCATTCGCGAACGCCGAGAAGATATCGTTCGAGGGCATGCACTTTAGAAGAGATATCGGAAGAATAGTGGGATAGAATATCGCGGCGCGGTGGTATATAATATATCCGCATGGAGGTATTAAGATGAAAAGCAATATCATAACGATAAGCAGAGAGTTCGGCAGCGGCGGCCGTCTCGTCGGAAGAAAACTTGCAGAAAGACTTGGATACAAGTACTACGACAAGAACCTTCTCGATGAGATAGCTGCAGAAAAAGGCTACTCCCGTCAGATGATGGAAGAGGATGAAAAGCGCGCGAAGAACAGCTTCCTCTACAGCCTGACTAACGCCTTCGGAGCCGCAGGCTACGGCCCGGACACACTCTCGATCAACGAAAAATTCTTCATAGCCCAGTTCGAGTACATCACGAAGCTGGCGAAGAACGGAGAGAACTGCATCATCGTAGGAAGATGCGCCGACTACGTTCTCAGAGAGTTCTACAACAACACGGACATATTCATCTATGCCCCGTATGAGGCAAAGGCGAAGAGAGCCGTCGAAGAATACGGCGTAGCTGAGAACGAAGTCGAGAAGATGATCGAAGAGGTCGACAAGGCGAGGGAGAACTACTACAGATACCACACAGGCAGAAAGTGGGGACAGCCGTCGAACTATCATCTTTCGATCAACAGCGGATTTATAGACATCGACAGCATCGTGGATATGATCATCGAATTCGTCGAAAGAAGGAACTACAAAGAAGGTCTCTAAAGATCTTCAGATATGACGAAATGAAAGCTGTGCGGAAGAAGCGTAAGGCGGATCCGCGCAGTTTTTGTTTTCATTGCGAAACCGCGACTTTTGTGATATCTTATCTCATGTATAATATTTTGAAAAACATTGAAATTTTGAACTGACGGACGCGTCTCATCCGACGCGCCGGTAAGAAAGGATGATGAACATGCCAAAAGCAACAAAAGGACCGTTTTATATCTCGACACCTATCTATTATCCGAGTGACAACCTTCACATCGGACATACATACTGTACAGTCATGGCCGACGCCATGGCAAGGTTCAAGAGGGCGACGGGATATGACGTTTTCTTTATCACAGGCACAGATGAGCACGGACAGAAAATACAGCAGATAGCTGAAGGAAAGGGAATGACGCCGCAGGAGTATGTCGACATGATCGTAGCAGGGATCAAGGATCTCTGGTCGACGATGGAGATATCCTACGACAGATTCTATAGAACGACAGAAGAGGCGCACATGGAGCGTGTGCAGCGCATCTTCCAGAAGATGTACGACAAGGGCGACATCTACCTCGGAAAATATGAAGGTCACTACTGCACTCCGTGCGAGTCGTTCTGGACAGAGAACCAGCTCGTAGACGGCTGCTGCCCGGACTGCGGAAGACCTGTAACATATGCGAGCGAGCCTGCTTACTTCTTCAAGATGAGCAAGTACGCAGACAGACTCCTCAAGAACTTCAAGGAGAATCCTGAGTTCCTGACACCGGAGACGAGAAGGAACGAGATGATCGCCTTCATCGAGCAGGGTCTTGAAGACCTCTGCGTATCCAGAACGAGCTTTGACTGGGGCATCCCGGTACCGTTCGATCCGGACCATGTCATCTATGTATGGTTCGACGCAGTTGCTTACTATATAACTGCCCTCGGCATGCCTGATGCTGATCCGGACGTGATCACAGAGATGTACAAGAAGTTCTGGCCGATCGACTACCATCTGGTAGGAAAAGAGATCGTAAGATTCCACACGATCATCTGGCCGGCTATGCTGATGAGCCTCGATCTTCCGCTCCCGCAGCATGTCAAGGGACACGGATGGCTCCTGATCGACGGCGGCAAGATGTCGAAGTCGAAGGGCAACGTTGTAGACCCGGTACTTCTGATCGAAAGATACGGAATCGACGCTCTGAAGTACTTCCTGCTCAGAGAGTACACATTCGGACAGGACGGCATCTTCACTAACGAAGTAATGCTCAAGAGAATGAACTTCGACCTGGCTAACGACCTCGGAAACCTCGTTTCAAGAACAGTTTCCATGATCGACAAGTACTGCGGCGGCATCATCCCCGGCGCAGGCGCTGAAGAAGGTCCGGACGCTGAGCTGAAGGCTCTCGCTACAGAGTGCGCTGACAAGGTCGAAGCAGCGATGAACGACTGGAAATTCAGCGTTGCTCTCGAAGAGATCTGGAAGGTCGTTCAGAGAACGAACAAATACATCGACGAGACGACTCCGTGGGTACTAGCCAAGGACGAGGCTCAGAAGGAAAGACTCGATACAGTAATGCACAACCTGGCAGAGTCGCTGAGGATCATCGCGAACCTGATCTATCCGTACATGCACACGACATCGAACAAGATCCAGGAGCAGCTCGGCCTCAAGGTCGAAGAGCCTGAGTGGGAAGAGACGAAGGTATTCGACATGATCGGCGGAGAAAAGGTCTGCAAGGGCGATCCGATCTTCCCGCGTCTTGACATCGAGAAGGAACTTGCTGAGCTCGAAAAGATCAAGGAAGCGAACATGGCGGCAGCTCAGGCAGCCAAGGCTGAAGAGAAGAAAGCTGAGTTCAAGCCGGAGATCAAGTTCGACGACTTCGACAAGATCGACCTTCGTATCGGTACGGTCGTAGAGTGCGAGCCGCATCCGGATTCGAAGAAGCTCCTCGTATTCAAGGTAGACATCGGCAGCGAGACGAGACAGATCCTTTCGGGATGCCATGACTGGCTTTCGCCTGAAGAGGCTGTAGGCAAGAAGGTCATCGTAGTAGCCAACCTCAAGACGGCTAAGATGGGCGGAATGGACTCCGAGGGAATGATCCTCTTCGCAGAGACGAAGGATGAGAACGGCAAGACTGTCAAGGCTGACCTCGTATCGGGACCGGCTGAGAACGGAACGCAGGTCGACTGATCCGGCAGGCGGATAAAGACAAAGTGATAGAGATAAAGATCAATAAAAACGACGGCGGACAGCGCCTGGACAGGTTTCTCAGAAAGTACCTTCCGGGCTCTCCGCTTTCGCTTGTCTATAAGATGATAAGAAAAGACGTCAAGGTCAACGGGAAAAGGGCCTCGAAAGAGGCCATTCTCGAGGACGGCGACGTGCTGCAGCTGTATATCACGGACGAAAAACTCGCCGAGCTCGGGCGCCGAAAGAAGGCTCCTTCGGTGAAGAGGACTTTCGGTGTCGCTTACGAGGACGACGACGTCCTGATCGTCGAAAAGCCTTACGGCATACTGACGCACGGCGATTCGAAGGAGAAGAAGAACACTCTCGCGAACCAGGTCATAGGCTACCTGGACAGCGAGGGCTCCTACGATGCGGCGGCTGAGAAGACTTTCACGCCGGCGCCGCTGAACAGGCTCGACCGCAACACGACAGGGCTCGTGATATTCGCGAAGAACGCTCCGGCCGCAAGGTGCGTCAGCGAAATGCTCCGCGAAAAGACCGGAGTCAGGAAGATATACAGGACCATCGTATGCGGCAGGCTGAAGAGCGAGATCGTCATAGACGACCTCCTTGAAAAAAACGAAGAGAAGAATATAGTTAAGATATCCGACAGCGAAGACGCAAAGAGATCTGTAACGAAGGTGCGTCCGCTGAAGACGGATCCGGCCGGCAGGTATACCCTCGTCGAGGCGGAGCTCGTCACGGGAAGGACCCATCAGATCAGGGTGCACCTTTCCGGGGAAGGCCATCCGCTGGTAGGAGATCCGAAGTACGGAGATCCGAAAGTGAACGCTTACTTCAAAAGGAGGTACGGCCTGACGAGCCAGCTTCTCCACGCTGAGAGGCTCGAGTTCTCGGGCGAAGCCGCAATGCTTGCGGGCAGGACGGTGCACGCGAAGGTGCCGAAGATGTTCAGGCAGGTCGAGGGCGATCTGTTCGGGGAGTAAGCAGCCGCGGGCATTATATATAAGGGAACGAGATATTGAGTGAAGAAAAGCAGGAAAAACAGAACAGCAAGGCGAAGGAACTCGCAAGAGACCTTGTGATCGCTGCGGCGATAGCTCTGGCGGTGTCGTTTTTCGTAAGGCCGACGATAGTCTACGAAACCTCGATGCAGCCGACGATCGATCCGCACGACTATCTTCTGATGAGCAAGCAGGCTTACAGGTCTGGAAAGGTCAAGCGGGGCGACATCGTGATCTTCAAGTCCGATATCGAGCTTGAGAACACGGGGAAGAAAAAGCTCCTGATCAAACGCGTCATAGGCGTGCCGGGCGACGTCATCACCATCTCCGACGGAAATGTCTACATCAACGGAAAGAAGATGGAGGAAAAGTACATCGCTGAAGGCGGGACTCCGGGCGAAGTCTACAACACCGTCGTCGGAAAAGGCCAGGTGTTCGTGATGGGCGACCACAGAGAGGTCAGCCGCGACAGCCGCGAGTTCGGATGCATCGAAAAGGACAAAATAGTCGGAAAGGCTGTAGTCCGCCTGTGGCCCTTCAATAATATAAAAAAATTATAAAAGTCAAAGTTTAAAATGAATGTTAAAGAGTTAATAAGAGATATAATAATAGTAGTCCTGATCGTCGGGGCTGTAACGTTCTTCATCAAGCCGATCATAGTGAAGCAGACATCGATGCTTCCTACGCTCCAGGAAAACAACTATCTTTTCCTGAACAGGCAGGCTTACAGGTTCGGAGAGCCGAAGAGGGGCGACATAGTCGTCTTCCCGACGGATGACGGATACGGAGGCAAGGAGCTGTATATCAAGCGCGTCATGGGCCTTCCCGGCGAGACGATCGACGTCAAAGACGGAAAGGTATACGTAGACGGAGAGGTTCAGGACGACAGTTACACCAATGACGGAACGACTCCGGGCGACATCACCGGATTCAGAGTGCCGGAAGGAGAGCTCTTCGTCATGGGTGACAACCGTGTAGTAAGCATAGACAGCCGCGATCCGGACATCGGCACAGTGCCGATAGAGGACATAACAGGAGTAGCTTTCTTCAGGCTGTTCCCGTTCAACGAGATCGGCAGGGTCGGAGGATTCTGATCGGACTGAAGCCGGACGGGGGGACCAGGACATGAAAAGAGATAGAAAACTAATTGCAAACAACAAAAAAGCCCGCCACGATTACTTCATCGAAGATGTGTATGAAGCCGGCATAGTTCTGACAGGGACAGAGATAAAATCCATCCGCAAGGGCAAGGCCAACATCAAGGAGAGCTACGCCAAGGTCGGAGACGACGCCGTCTACATATACGGCATGCACATCAGCCCGTACGAGCAGGGAAACATCTTCAACGTCGATCCTCTGAGAGTCAGAAAACTCCTCCTCCACAAAAAGGAGATCCGGAAGATCAGCGAGAAGATCAAAAGGCAGGGGATGACCCTCATTCCGCTTACTCTGTACATCAACGAAGACGGCAGAGCCAAGATGGAGATCGCAACGGCAAGGGGCAAAAAGCTTTACGACAAACGTCAGGATATAGCAAAGCGCGACGCTTCGAGAAAGATGGACCGCGCGATGAAGAAGAGATAGGGGTATAGAAAAGAGGCGTGACAATGAGCGAAATATCGAATAAGGTCAAAAAGGTTGGTTCGGACGTCATCGATAAGGCCGGTGAAATGGTCGAACTCGGAAAATACAAGGCGAGGATCTCTTCGCAGAAATCTGAGATAGAAAAGCTGCAGAAGCAGATCGGCAAATACATCTACGATCAGTACAGCGAGGACCAGGAGCTCGACTTCTTCGATTCCGAGATACTCGACACATGCCGCGCGATCGACGCGACTTACGACGAGATCGCCATTCTCGAGAACAAGATCGACATGATCAAAGAAGGAAAGGAAAAATAGCCCTCCGCCGCGGTTTTGAAACCGCCGGTATATGGGTATATATCCTGTGGATGTGATATAATGATCACACAGACAACTGAATAAGCGAACAGCTGCAATACGTGGGGACGTCATGGTTTCGACAGGGGTATTGAAGCGGGATAAGCGGGTCGTAGTTTGTCCGGTCTACGTTAAAAAGGACACGTTAAATATAAACGCTAAAAAGAACAACACACTCGCATTTGCTGCCTAAGTTAGCAGCCCGCGCGTCTGCCTGGATTCACCTGCAGGTCCGGTGACAGACGAGGTTATGCAGGAAAACTCTATGTGACCCTCCCGGCATCATAGGGGAACTACGGGATAGCTGATCGAGAGGCTTGCCTTTGGGGCTCTCGTGATGCGAAACTTTCAATCAAAGGCTGCACCCGGAGAAATTCCCTTGGATGTGCTTTTGGACGCGAGTTCGACTCTCGCCGTCTCCACCATTCCGGGGACATGTGTGTATATGCATGTCCCCGTTGTAATTTCAACGTTTTCGGCGATATCGCCGTTTTTTTCTTGCCCACAAATCTGTACAAATTTTGCGGAAAACAGTTAGACTTTCCAATGTTTTTTGGTCAAAATTGTGGGACAGGAATCGACTCCCGTCATATG
>CAMNNG010000003.1 GCA_946545145.1 uncultured Bacillota bacterium | reverse complement strand
TGCTTACTTTTGCGAAGGCCTGCACAGCGTAGTAAGCATCCTTGTCCACTTCATCAAGCTGCGTGCTCATCACAACAGCGGGCCTCCCGGCAGCGACGCGCTTCACCGCTGTCCACTCGCTTCCCGCCTTGTCTTTTCTAAGGACCTTGTAATACTCCGCATTCGGGACAGCGCCCCAGCGGACGGTTCGTCCCTCTATACCGACTATGACCGGCGGCTCGAGGCTGAATCGGTAGTCCTGTGTCATCAGACCGATGCTCCGCTTTTCATGGGTTCCGTTCCGCTTCACGGATTCCGCCCGGACGTTGTATTCGAGATCGTTGTCCGACGGGTCGATATAGCGGGCGAAGAACATGATGTCCTTGAGTTCACCGTAAGACCTTTTGTAGATGTCCGTGTATGATCTTCCTGTCACCGAGGCGATCTCGGTCCCCTTCGATCGTTTCCCCCGTTTCCTGTAAACGTGATATGTATTAGCTCCGGGAAGAGCCTTCCATCTTATGACCGCCTCCATGTTCCTGATGTCAGCGGACGGCTGCACGCACGGCAAAAGAGTCAGGCCTTCCTCGTCACGATGCCTGACCGTCTTCGGTCTCGTCTGTTCCACAGTGTATGTATAAGTTTTGTCCGCGCCGATATTCCTGTCGATGAACGATGCAGTGTCGCCCTTCGCTTTCCTGACTGCGACGGCCTCGTAGCTTCCCCCGTCTTTTCTGTATATCGTATATACACGGCCTTCCTTCGAATGCCATGTCAGCTTCGCGTCGAACCTCCCGCCGCTCTGATAATACGTGAGGCTTTCGAGCCCCGGGCTCGTCGTCAGAGCATCACCGCTCCCAAGAAGACCGGTATAGAAAAAGCCGCCTGCAGCGATCACTATGACCATGAGCAAAGCGGCTGTTATCCATTTCCATGCTGCTTTCATGCTGCCCTTTCCTCCGATGTTATATCTATTATACAGAGTATCCGGGCAATGAGGGAAAAAAGATATTAGTAATTGCTAGTGTTGATGATGTGATCCTTCAGAATTTGAGTGGCCAACCCGGGATCATAAGGAGCAACCCGGGATCCCGGCAGGATTGGGTGTTTTTGATTTTTTTTGCTCGATTTTCCCAATTTTAGCCTGAAAAATGGCATTCCCTGGGCTTAGATCCACTTGGCATCGCTTCACAAAGCCCTCTATTTTCAAAGTGGTATTGTGTTTTTACCTTTTGTTCTGCTGCTGGCCATTCGCTTACTTTACCACGCTAAAGTTTTTGGGAATATTCCTCATTTTTTTGCCGAAACACCCAAAATGGCCATCGAGCCCCCGAAAGAGAGACTACCACCACTCTCCTCTGTTGACCCTCGTGTCCGCTGCCGCGTACGCCTTGATCTGGCGGTAAGCGATCACATCGACAACTATGATGAACGCGAAGAACACCAGTGTCATGGTCGCTGAAGGCGATGATGCGGCAAAATCATAGAAACCGTGGAGCAGGATCGGCACCCACAGAGCCTTCTTCAGCATGCTCCTCTTCACTGCTTCATTCCCGTCGGCTTCGGCCATCTTGGCAAGACCGTAATAGTGGCCCATGAATATGCCGAAAATGCAGTGGCCCGGTATAGCGGTGACCGCTCTAAGACCTGCCACCTGGATTCCGAACTGCGAAACGTAACCGATATTCTCGAACAGAGCGAATCCCAGAGAAACAGCAACAGCGTACACCACCGCGTCGAAGCAGTAGTCGAAGTTGCGGTTCCTCCAGCTGCCCAGTTTGAGGAAGAGGTATTTGAATCCTTCCTCGACCAGCGCGACGCACAGGAAATACTCGATCGCCCTGACCAGCACGCCGGTCATCCCGGCGAACAGTCCCTGCACGACGACACCGTTCAGCACCGTCTCGACAAAGGCCGTCGGTATGACTGACAGCACGCCGAAGAACAGCAGTTTTATTATCAGACCGAGAGGCTCCCTCTCGATCTTGTCCATCTTGTATATCTGATATAGAAGGAACAGCGGCGGCACGATCGCCGCTATCAGCAAAAGATCCATCTTTTAGTCCTTTCACCGGCGCCCACGAGCGCCCTGATGCTATACAGTAACTTTTTCGAAGTCGGACGCCGGATGCTTGCACAGCGGACAGACGAAGTCTTCAGGCAGCTCTTCGCCCTCATAAATGTATCCGCAGATCTTGCATCTCCATACTGTCTTCCCGCCCTCTGCCGGAGCAGCCTCTGGCTGGGGCTTTATATTCGCGTGATAGTAAGCATATGTCGCCGGAGCATCATCTGAGATGATCTTCATGTCCAAAGGTCTTGCGATGAACATGGTATGAGAGCCGAGGTCTACATCCGCCGTCACCTCAAGATCGAAGTAAGCGCATACGCCTTCCGTCACGTGATAGATGCCATTGTCCCCGCGCTCAGCCGCCGTGAAACCATCGAACTTGTCTACATCTCTTCCGCTCTGGAAACCAAAGTGTCTGAACAGTTCGAATCCGGCCGCTTCCGAGATCACGGACACAGTGCACTTTCCTGTCTTCTTCACCATATCGTGAGTGAGGTTCTGCTTGTTGATGCAGAAAGTGATCGTGTTCGGTTCGCTCGCCGCCTGCATCGCCGTGTTTGTGATGCAGCCGTTGTCCTTGTCACCATCTTTCGCCGTGAGGACGAAAAGACCGTACGAGAGTTTGTTCATTGCCTTGCTGTCCATCTCCGTCTCCTTTCTGTTTTTACCGCAGCGCCACTGCGCCGGGCTTCTTTGCTTACTGCGCTTACTGCGCCCGCAGAAGCGCCTTGCTTACTCGGCGCTAGCCCTTACCAGCGCGGCCTTCTTTCTATACTTTTCTTCGAGCTCTTTGTCGCCGGACTTCGCATATATGTCCGCGAGCTCGTCCATCGTCTCGACATTCGAGGCGTTCAGCCTCAGCACGTTCCTGAAGCGCTCGGCCGCCTGCTCGTCATCGCCTGTCATCCTGTAAGCGACTCCGAGATAGTAGTGGAGCGGCCACCATGTCTTTGCGCCCGTATCGAGATATTTCTCGAGGGCTTCGATGCCGTTTTCATATCTTCCGGCGATCACCTCGTTGCATCCCTTCTCGATCTCGACGGGGTCCCTCAGCTGAGCAAGGCGCTCTCTTACTTCGTCCGCTTCCTCGCCCTCAGGCATCAGTTTGAGATATGTCCTGAAAGCTATCTCGGCCTTGACGTAAAGGCCCATGTTCATATATCCATATCCCAGGTAGTAGTGACCCTCGGCCACCTCCGGGTGCTCAAGCGTCAGTTTTTCGAAATAGTCTATGCTCTCAGCCTTGAAGTTTCCGATCTCCGTGTCGTCCTCGCTCTCGGCGTATACGTCGCGGCATGCCCTCGCATATCCGTACATCGCGTCGGCATCGTCCGGATCGAGCTGCAGAGCCGCCCTGAAAAAGATGCAGGCCTCCTTTGCCTTGCCGTCTACCAGGGATCCGAGCCCGTCCGAGCATATCATCCTTATCAGCTTGTCATTGAATGCTCTCTTGATGAAGCCGATGTAGCTGTTCACATAGGGGAAGGCGGGATCGCATCCGATGACATATATCATGTTCTTCGCAAGCCTTCCGGCGTCGATCCCCTTTCCGGCCGAATCGCGCACGTCCTTAGCGCTCAGAGGCACCGGAACTCCGTCCAGCAGTCCTCCCAGCGCGCCCAGCGACAGCTCAACGAAAGCCGTATCCTTCAGTCTTCCTTTGAAATATCCATCCAGTCTGCCTGTCATAGCGCTCTGAACCTTTCATCCTTCAGAAGTCCCGTGTCCTCCATCGCTCTTTCAAGCTGGGCTATCATCCTGTCTTTGTCGTCCGGAAGATCGCCCCTGAGCGATACGTAGTTCGAAGCGTGATTGCTCCTGAATACGCACTTCCTGTCTACATTTATATTCTTCATCATCAGGAGGGTCTCCGCCACGATCTCTTCGGCCGACAGCAGTTCGAACCTCCCCTCGATAACGTCTTCTCTCATCGGCGCGCCCGGCTCCAGAAGAAGCGTCAGAAGACCGACGTATGTCGCTCCCATCTCGCTTATCATCGTGCCCGTCTCGATAGCGTGCTCACGCCAGAGCGGCCTGCCGCCGAGGCCCGATATGAACGTCACCGACGCCATTATATCCGCCGCTTCGATCCTCTTCACGGCCGTGATTATCTCCTCTCGCGTCGCGCCCTTGTCGATCTGCTTCAGGACTATATCAGATCCCGACTCCGCACCGATGTATATTATGTCGAGCCCGTGCTCCTTAAGGGTCTGAAGTTCGTCATCTCTCTTTCTGAGCACATCCTTCGGCGATCCGTAGACGCCGACCCTTTCGCACTCCGGAAAGACCTCGGCGATGCGGTCTAAGATCGTCAGGAGCTTGCTTGTCGAAAGACACAGCGCGTCTCCGTCGCAAAGGAATATCTTGTTCACATAGCGGTAGTACTTCCTCGCCATATCGATGTCGTCGAGTATGTCTTCCATCGGTCTGACGTGGAACTTCTTCTCCTTGAACATGCTGCAGAACCTGCATCTGTTGTGTGAACAGCCGACCGTGACCTGCAGCAGGTAGCTTCTCGCCTCACTGGGCGGCCTGTAAATCATTCCTTCGTATCTCATGCTACATCCTCTCCGGAGCCTTGATGCCCAGCATCGCCAGACCGTTCTCGATCGCCTGCCTTGCGCTTGCGACCAGGGCCAGCTTCGCCATCTTCTCAGCCTCGTCGTCCACCAGGATCTGCTCGTCGTGGTAGAACTTGTTGAAGGCCTGAGCGATGTCTATGATGTGGCGCGTCAGTATCGACGGCTCGCAGCGCTCGCCTGCCTCTATGACAACATCAGGCATAGCGTGCAGGAGTTTTACGAGGGAGTAAGCAACCTCTCCCCTGATCTTCGTGTAGTCCACATCCGCCGATATCTTCGCCGCGTCTTCTCCTGCCTTTCTGAGGACTGAGGCAGCCCTTGCGTGCGTGTACTGTACGTACGGACCTGTCTCTCCGTCGAAGTTCAGGACGCGGTCCCATTTGAAGACGTAGTCCTTGATCCTGCCGTTGGACAGCTCCTGGAAGATGACGGCTCCTATGCCTACGATGGCGGCCGTCTCGTCTATATTATCCGTATTGACGTTCTTTTCAATGATTATCTCTCTCGTCTTTTCGACAGCCTGATCGAGAACGTCCTTCAGGAAGACGACCCTTCCCTCTCTCGTGGACATCGTTCCCTCTTCAAGGCTTACGAGGCCGAACGGGACGTGGATGCAGTCCTTCGCCCACTCGTAGCCGAGGAGCTCGACGATTTTGAACCACTGCGCGAAGTGCAGGTTCTGCTGCGAAGCGACGACGTAGATGTTCCTGTAGAAGTCATATGTCTCTTTTCTGTAGATCGCTGCCGCGATGTCACGCGTGATGTACAGAGTGCTGCCGTCTGACTTCGTGATCAGAGCTGTTCCCAGATCGTACTCTTCGAGGTCTACGACGTTCGCTCCCTGCGACTCCTTCATCAGGCCCTTCTCATTCAGTTCATCGAGGACCCTCTGCATCTTGTCGGAGTAGAAGCTCTCTCCCGCATACGAATCGAACTCGATGCCGAGCATGTCATATACCTCTGTGAACTCCTTGAGGGACTCGTCTCTGAACCACTGCCACAGAGCCTTCTCCTCGGGCTCGCCCTTCTCGAGGCGCGCGAAAGTGTCTCTTGCTTCCTGGTCGAGGTCCGGGTCCTTCTCAGCCTCTACATGGAACTTCGTGTAGTATGAAAGGAGGGTCTTGATCGGGTCGCGTCTTACGTCCTCTTCGTTGCCCCACTTCCTGTAAGCGACTATCATCTTGCCGAACTGAGTTCCGTAGTCTCCAAGGTGGTTGATCCTTACCGTGTCATATCCGAGCGCATCGTAGATCTTGTAGATCGAGTTTCCGATGACTGTGCTCCTGAGGTGGCCGATGTGGAACGGCTTTGCGATGTTCGGCGACGAGTACTCGACAATGACCTTCTTTCCGGCGCCGATGTCGGAGTGAGCGAACTTTTCGCCCTTCGCGAGGGCTTCGCTTACTACGTCCTTCGTCATCTCTTCTCTGGAGACGAACATGTTGAGGTAAGCGTTCACCGGCTCGACCTTTTCGAACATCTCTTCCGCGCTGATCTTCTCAGCGATCTCCTGAGCGATGAGCGGCGGCGCCTTTCTGAACACCTTCGCGAGCTTGAAGCACGGGAATGCAAAGTCTCCCATCTTTTCATCGGACGGCACTTCGATCATGGAGCAGACCTCTTCCGCCTCCATATCCGCCGCCTTTGCGATGATCTCAGCTATCTTCATTTTGTAGTCTATCATTTTCTCTTCCTTTCCCGTTACGATCTTTTGAGTGTTACCACTGTCACGCCTTCACCGCCCTGGTCGTAGGCTCCCCTCTCGAAGGAAGCAACGCTTCTGTTCCTTCTGAGGGCGTCCCTTATACCCTTCTGCAGTATGCCTTCTCCGCGTCCGTGGATAACGGTCACCTTCGGAAGGCCGGCTATGTATGCGTCATCTATATACTTCTCGACGTTCGCGAGAGCTTCGTCGAGCGACTGCCCTCTGACGTCGGTCTCAAGCGGCACGGTCTGCGCTTTCTGCTTCATGAGGCCTCCGTATTTGGCCCGTGCAGACGGCTGCTTTTTCTTCTTCTTTCTTCCGTCGTTGATGATCTTCAGGTCGGACGCTCCGACTCTCAGCTTCATCATACCGACTCTTACCTGCATCTCGCCCTTGTCGTCAGGCAGGCCTATGATCTCGCCGTTCTGACCGAGGGAGACGACCCTTACTCTGTCTCCTATCTTCACCGTATCGATGTTGACAGGATCGTCGTTCTTCTCCGAGATGTATTTTTCCTTGTATTTTCCGGCGGCGTCCTTTATCCTCCGCCTGTTCTGGTCGAAGCGCTTGTTCCTCTCTCCGAGGCTCTCGAGCCTTGCGAGCTCCTTGAGGTCTTCCTTGACCTCTTCAGAGACCTTCTTCGCGTCGGCGATCATGTCTCTCGCCTCTTCTCTCGCCCTCTCTAGGAGCTTTTCCTTCTGGGCTTCGAACTTTTCCCTTTCCTTTTCGAGCTCTTCGGCGCGCTGCTTGATCTCGGCGTTCATCCGGACGGCTTCGTTCCTCTCCGTCTCGGCCTTCTTCTTGTCGGCTTCGATCGCTGAAAGGACGTCTTCGAACTCGAGGTCTTTTCCTTCGATCAGCTCTCTCGCTTCATCGATTATAGCCCTGTCGAGGCCGAGCTTTCCTGATATCTCGAAGGCGTTCGACTTTCCGGGCACACCGAGCTTCAGCCTGTAGGTCGGCGACAGCGTCGTCACATCGAACTCCATCGAGCCGTTCTCTACGTTGTCCGATGAGAGCGCGTATTTCTTGAGCTCCGTATAGTGGGTCGTCGCTATGATGAGGGCTCCCTTTCTGATGAGATCCTCGAGTATAGCTATCGCGAGGGCCGCACCCTCCGTCGGGTCTGTCCCGGCTCCGAGCTCGTCGACGAGGACCATGGTGCCGTATCCGGCGTCCTCCACGATGCCGACGATGTTCTTCATGTGGGACGAGAACGTCGAGAGGCTCTGCTCTATGCTCTGCTCGTCACCGATGTCGGCGTATACCTGCCTCAGCATCGGCACGCGGCTTCCTTCGTAAGCAGGTATGAACAGGCCGCACTGCGCCATTATCTG
The DNA here is from genome assembly GCA_946545145.1 of uncultured Bacillota bacterium. Classification (GTDB taxonomy): domain Bacteria; phylum Bacillota; class Clostridia; order Peptostreptococcales; family Anaerovoracaceae; genus UBA3738. The sequence continues at coordinate 20,785 of CAMNNG010000003.1, read as the reverse complement.
AAGGAGGCCGGCCGTCTTCAGAGTGACCGTCTTTCCTCCGGTGTTCGGGCCCGTGATGATGAGGGCCGTATATCCTTCACCGACAGCGACATCTATCGGTATTACTTTCTTCTCGTCGATCAGTGGATGCCTTGCGCCCTTCAGTTCGAGGATGTTGTCCTCGTTCAGCTCAGGCCGCGCAGCGTCCATCTTCCAGGCCATTTTTCCCTTCGCGGTTATGAAGTCGAGCTGCGTGAGGAGTTCCTGATTGTTTTTGATGATGTCGGCGCTTACTGCGACTCTCTCTGAGAAATCCCTGAGGATCCTGTCGATCTCAGCCTTCTCCTCCGACTCGAGCTCCCTGAGCTTGTTGTTCGCGTCGACTACAGCCTGCGGCTCTATGAAGAGCGTCGCTCCGCTCGCGCTCTGGTCGTGCACGATTCCCGGGACGCTGCCCTTGTACTCCGTCTTGACGGGAACTACGTATCTTCCGTCCCTCACCGTAACGATCGCGTCCTGCAGGATCGTCTTGTAGGCGTCCGAGCTGATCATCCTGTTCAGCCTGTTCTTGATCGCGTCGTTCTGCCCCGCGATCTCAGCCCTGATCCTCCTCAGGTCCCTGCTCGCGTTGTCGTTCATCTCGGTCTCCGAGTCGATCGATCTGTCGATGTCCTCATCGAGTGACGAAAGCGGGTCGAGCACCTCGGTGATCGCCTTGTGGATCGGAAGATCGGGCACGTCATCGCCCTTGAGGAACGATATGACCCTGGCCGCCGTCATGAGATCGTATCTGATCTCGAGAAGCTGCTTCATAGTCAGCACGCCTCCCTTTGACGCCAGCGCGGCGTACGGCGCGACATCATAAAAACTGCCGACCGGAAGCACGCCCTTGCCCGATATCAGCCTCAGCGCTTCATCGGTCTCAGCGAGCGAATCGTTCGCGTCATCGATATCATCAAATACGCGAAGCTCAGAGATACGCTTTTTCGCCATCTCTGAGCCCGCTTCTTCCTCTAATTTCTTTTTTATTTTGTCAAATTCAAGAACCGAAATTGTTTTCCGTGTCATCATGCTCCCATTTGAGTCTGTTCCTGAGCTTTTCAAGTTCGCTCTTGAGCTGGATGTTTTCCATCTGCAGATCGAAGAAATTGTTTTCCATATCCTTGTACTGTTTCGTCGCCTGGCTGATCGCCTCTTCCGAAGCGCGGTTAGCCTCCGACTCTACGAGTTTCTGGTTCTTCTTGATCTCTTCGATCTCGCGATCCTTCTCGTTGATCTTCTCTCTAAGCTCTTCCTTCTGGTCATTCAATGCCTGGATCTCGGCCTGCGAGTCCTCCTTGTAAACAACGAAGCTCTTCTTGGCCTCTTCCCAAAGCTGTTCGTAGTGGCTCGCGTCGCCCTGGAGTTTGTTCTTCGCGCGCTGGAGCTCTTCGACCGAAGCCGAAAGATCGTAGTACTCCTCAGCGATGTTCATCGCAGTAAGCACAGCGAGGGACGACATCGGACCGTTGTATTCCTCGCCGCCGATCTGCTGCATCTTAAGATCAACATGGGCTGCGATACGCATTATCTGCTCAGCCGGTCTGTCGCCTCCGACGACGTACTCCTTGCCATAGATGTTGACACTGACCTTATTGCTCATCTTTGATACCTCCCGGATCAGATCTCCCTGAGGACAGCATCGAATCTGCCCTTCAGTTCCAAAACGACTTTTTCATGAGCAGGCTCGACCTCTTCGTCAGTAAGCGTCTTGTTCTTATCTCTGTATGTGAGACTGAATGCGACGCTCTTCTTTCCTTCGTCGATCTGCTCGCCTCTGTATATGTCGAAGAGCTGTACGCTTTCGAGGAGCTCGCCTGCCGAAGCCTTGATAGCTTCTTCCATGCTTCCTACAGCTACGTCCTCGTCTACTGTAACAGCGATATCTCTTGTCATTGCCGGGTACTTCGGCAGCGGAACGTATCTCGTCTCCGTCTTGGCGATATCTTCGATCTTGTCGAAGAACATCTCGCACAGGACAGCTCTCGTGCCGATACCGTAGTTTTCAGCTACGTCCGGGTGCACCTCGCCCATGATACCGAGCTCGATCGGATCTTCCGCCGTGCCCGTCATGAACCTTGCGCATCTTCCCGGATGATATGTTCCGTGTTCCTTTTCAGCAACGAATGTAAGGTCCTCGATTCCGAGCTTCGAGAGGAGTTCGCAGACGATGCCCTTCATCATGAAGAAGTCGTTTCCTTCTCCGTACATTCCGATGCACATGCTGTCAGATTCGTCCGGAAGACCGCCCGGCTCGAACTCGTTCTTCGCGAATACTGTGCCGATCTCGAATGCTCTTACCGAATCGATGCTCTTGGCATAGTTGCGTCCGAGGACCTGCAGCATGCTCGGCGAAAGGATCGTTCTCATCACGGAGTTTTCCTCTCCGAGCGGGTTGAGGAGGACTACAGCGTCTCTCTCCCACGCGTCCTCAGCGAGCCTTACTCTGTCGCAGTCCTGCGGGCTTACGAACGAATATGTCTGGATCTCGTTCGCTCCCATAGCGACCATGTATACTTTCGTCGCGTTCCTGATAGTCTCGTTCCTCGGCTCTCCTGCGCACGCTCTTCCCTTCGGGAGCGTCATCGGCAGCTTGTCGTAGCCGTGGATCCTTGCGACCTCTTCAACGAAGTCTATCTCTTCCACGAGGTCCAGTCTGATCGTCGGCGGCGTGACCTTGAGGATGCCGTCCCCTGCGTCTTCCACCTTCATCTCGAGACTCTCGAATATATCTATCATCTCTTCCTTGGGGATCGTGTCTCCGATGATCTTGTTGACGCGGTCGATCCTGACATCTACTGTCCACGGGTCGAGCTGTCCCGGATAATTGTCGACTGCTCCGCCGACTACCTTGCCGTATCCAAGCTCTTCGATGAGATGGCATACTCTGTCGACAGCGATGCCCGCCTGGTTCGGGTCGATGCCTTTCTCGAAGCGGCTGGATGCCTCTGTCCTCAGTCCGAGAGCCTTTGCTGTCAGCCTGATGTTGTCGCCGTTGAAGTTAGCTCCCTCGATCAGGATAGTAGTCGTCTCGCCTGTGATCTCGGAGTCCAGTCCTCCCATGATGCCCGCGATGCCGATTGCTTCCTCGGCGTCCTTGATCATCAGAGCGTCCTCAGGCATCTTTCTTTCGTTTCCGTCGAGCGTCGTGAACACCGATCCCGGCTCGGCAGTGTCTACGTTGATCACTCCGCCCTTGACCGTGTTGATATCGAACGCGTGCAGCGGCTGGCCGTACTCGAGCATGACGAAGTTCGTCAGGTCGACGATGTTGTTGATCGGTCTCATGCCGGCGTGCATCAGTCTCTGCTGCATCCACCACGGGCTCTGTTCTATCTTTATGTCTGTTGCTACTCTTGCGTAGTATCTCGTGCAGAACTCAGGCTTCTGGATGTTGACTCTGATATAGTCCGATGTCGATCCGCCTGCTTCGCACTTCGTGTCTGTCGCCGGATAATCTACGCTCTCTTTGAACGTCGCGGCGCTCTCTCTGGCCATACCTGTCATGCACAGGCAGTCCGGTCTGTTCGGCGTGATCTCGAAGTCGACCACATAGTCATCAAGATCCATGCCCTCAGCGAGGTCCATGCCCGGCTCGAGGCCGATGTCATCAGGAAGCGGCCAGATGCCCTCTCTGTGAGCTACCGGAACGACCTTGTCGTCGTAGCCGAGCTCTGAGCACGAGCAGATGACGCCGTTCGATGTCTCGCCCTTGACCTCTCCGGCCTGTATATCGACTCCGCCTTCTACAGGCGCCTGACCGTGGAGCGGTCCGGGGATGTGTCCTCCCGCGAGGCACACCGGCACCAGCATGCCCTCCTCGACGTTCGGCGCTCCGCAGACGATCTTGATGTCTTCGCCCCTGCCGACATCTACCATGCATATCGACAGCCTGTCCGAAAGCGGGTGCTTTTCAAGCTTGTTTATCTTTCCGACCACGACGTCCCTCATCTCTCCCGGCAGCTTTTCGACCGTCTCGAGATTGGATCCGCTCATGATCATCCTGTCTGTGAACTCAGTCACATCTACATCAACTTTTGTATAATCTTTCAACCATTTGATAGGTACTAACATTTCGACACCTCCTGTTTTCCTTTCACGACTTATTTGAACTGATCGATGAATCTCATATCGTTCTCGTAGAACAGTCTGATGTCATCGACTCCGTACTTGAGCATAGCTATACGCTCTACGCCCATTCCGAATGCGAAAGCCGTGTACTTTTCAGTGTCGATACCGCCGACCTCGAGTACCTTCGGATGCGTCTCGCCGCAGCCGAGGATCTCGATCCAGCCGCTTCCCTTGCAGACCGGGCAGCCCTTGCCGCCGCACTTGAAGCACGATACGTCCATCTCCGCCGAAGGCTCTGTGAACGGGAAGTGGTGCGGTCTGAACTTCGTCTTTGTCTCCGGTCCGAAGAGCTGCTTGGCCATGTAGTCGAGCGTGCCCTTAAGATCCGACATGCTGATGTCTTCGTCGACGATGAGTCCCTCGATCTGGTGGAACATCGGCGAGTGAGTAGCATCAGGAGTATCGCATCTGAAGCATCTTCCCGGTGAGATGATCCTGAACGGCGGTTTTCTTTCCTGGACCGTCCTTACCTGGACCGTGGATGTGTGCGGACGAAGGCAGATGCCGTCCGAGATATAGAACGTGTCCGTCATGTCTCTGGACGGATGGTTCTGCGGTGAATTGAGTCCGTCGAACGCGTTGAACACGGTGTCCACCAGCGGACCTTCCGCGATCTCGTATCCGAGGTTCTTGAATATAGTCTTGATCTCTTCAGCGACGAGAGTAAGCGGATGTCTGACGCCCATCAGATTGGCGCGTCCCGGCTCAGTTACGTCGATCCTCTCCGCCTCGAAGCGGGCCTTCTTGGCCGCTTCTTTGACCTCGTCGAACTTAGCGTTGATCAGTTTTTCGATCTCACCCTTGGCCTTGTTCGCCGCAGGTCCGATCTGCTTTTTCTCCTCTTTCGAAAGAGCGCCCATTCCGCGAAGGATAGCTGTCAGCTGGCCCTTCTTTCCGAGGGTGCTGATCCTGATATCTTCGACCTCTTTCATCTCTTTTGCTTTGGCCAGCCTCTCTTTGGCTTCGGCCATGATCTGATTGATTCTGTCCTGCATTTCCTTTTCTTTGACCTTTCTTACTATTTATATCGATCTGTACATGATGACTGCTGCCGCGACTGCCGCGTTGAGCGACTCGACCTCTCCTTTCATCGGTATCATTACCTTCAGGTCCGCTGCGGCGAGCAGCTGCTGTGATATACCGTTTCCTTCGTTCCCCACTATCAGACAGACGTCCTCTGAGAGATCGGCCTCATTCAGCATGATGCCTCCCTGCGGCACTGTCGCCACAAGGCGCTTTCTCATCATGGTCGTGATCTCTCTGACTTCATCAGCGTCTTCCGCTTCGTAGACCGGCACTCTCAGGATCGATCCCGCCGCGGCCCTTACGACCTTCGGCGAAAACAGATCGACTGTTCCCTTGACGGTGATGATGCCGGCGTATCCGGCGGCCTCAGCCGTTCTAACGAGCGTCCCGGCGTTTCCCGGGTCCTGAAGTCTGTCCAGTATGAGGATGTTAGCGCCGGCTGAGCCGGCTACCCCAAAAAAATGTTTCTTTTCCTTTTTCGGTCTTTCGACAACGCATACGATCCCCTGATCGTTTTTTGTATCCGTCAGCTTTGTGAAAAGACTCGTTTTCACAGCGACGCTGGGGATATTCCTGTACTCCTCGGGGAGCTTGACCTTCTCATCGTAGAGGATGAGCATCGCCTTGCCGGAGGCCGCTGCTTCGCTGACGAGGTTCTCTCCCTCGACGAGCATGGCTCCGAATTCATCGCGATACTTTTTCTGACTCAGCTTGAGGCAGTCACGGTACAGTTTGTTGTCTCTTGATATGATCTTTGATACTCTCGGTTCGAATTGTTTCATTTCAATGTGCCTTTGTTATTAAAGTCATATATTAAGCAAAAGCCGGCGGGTGGCGCCGGCTGCATAGTCTTTCCCAGCTCCGTTACTTAAGGAACGAAGGGATGTCAAACGTCGACGTCGAGGTCTTCTTGTCATTCTCGAGATTCCCCAGCGTCTTCATAAATCGGTCTTCATTCCTGGACGTTACATTGTCCTGACCGAAGATGTCGTCTGCTATAGTATTTTTCGCCGCCTCTTCGGACTGTTCGGGAGCGGCCTCTTCAGCCGGCTCTTCTTCCTCTTCTACAGCGCCCGAGTAGTTGGACGGAGCGTTTTCGAATCCTGTAGCGATTATGGTCATGCTCATCTCATCCTGCATGTCTTCTCTGATGTCCACACCGAAGATGATGATGGCATCCTTGTCCGCTACGCTCTGGATCTGGTTCGAAGCTTCGTTGATCTCCATCATTCCGATGTCGAAGCCGCCTGTTATGTTGAGGAGGATAGCCTTCGCGCCTGCGACCGTCGTCTCGAGCAGCGGGCTCTCGACAGCGGAGCTGACAGCATCGCTGACCTTGTCCTCGCCCTTGCCGTATCCGATACCCATGTGGGCAACGCCTCTGTCTCTCATGACAGTCTCGACATCAGCGAAGTCGAGGTTGATCATGGCAGTCTGTCCGATCAGGTCTGTGATTCCCTGTACGCCCTTTCTCAGGACTTCGTCGGCCATCTTGAACGCATCGACGAATGTCGTGTTCGAATCCGATATCTGCAGAAGCTTGTCGTTCGGTACGATGACGATCGAGTCGACGAACTTCTTGAGGTACTTGATACCGAGCTCAGCATGCTCTGCACGCTTTCTTCCTTCGAAGGAGAAAGGCTTTGTAACTACACCTACTGTGAGGATGCCTTTTTCCTTTGCAGCCTTGGCTATGATCGGAGCGGCTCCTGTACCTGTTCCGCCGCCCATGCCGGCTGTTATGAATACCATCTCAGCGCCCTGGATGTGCTTCGAGATCTCTTCCATGCTTTCTTCAGCGGACTTCTGACCGATCTCAGGATTGCCGCCTGCGCCAAGACCCTTAGTCAGTTTTTCTCCGATCTGGAGTTTGTTCTCGGCCTTGCACTGGATAAGCGCCTGCGCGTCGGTGTTGACCGCTACGAATGTTACCCCCTTCGGGTTCTCATCGATCATCCTGTTGACGGCGTTGCATCCGCCTCCGCCGACGCCGATGACGATTATATTTGCGTTTTGTTCTTCGATTTGTTCAAACTGCAGCATTGATCCAATTCCTCCATTGGTTATTTTATTTCATACCATGAGACATTATAGCATAAATAAAATAAAAAGACACCCACTAATTGGGTGCCTTTTTTGCCGTTTTCCTTTATTTTTCAAGCGATATTCAGGGTCCGTCTTCACACAGTTTTCACTTTCTAGATCAGACCTTCGGACTCGAGGAAATCTCTGGCGACATCTTCGGGTTCTTCGCCCTTCTCATCGACTCTGTAGTTGAGCTCCATCATGATCTCATCGTTGAGCACGCTCGAAAGTTTGTTGCACACGCTCTCGAGTTCAGGATACTTTTTCAGCACCTCTTCTCTGAAGACCGGCACTCCGTAGTACGGAGCGAAGAAGTTGAGGTCGTCTTTGAGCACTACGAGGTCGAACTTCTTGAGGAGTCCATCCGTTCCGAATGCGTCGATGATGTCGACTTCGCCGTTCTCGAGAGCCGTGTATCTCGGCGTTCCGTCGAGGCCCTTGCTGTCCTTGAACGTGATGCCGTAGTTGTCGGTCAGTCCGCCCATGCAGTCCTGACGGTTCAGGAACTGGAGCGTCGTTCCGGATACGAGCTGGCTTCCGACGCGTTTGAGATCGGACAGCTTGGTAAGCTTGTACTTGTCCGATATCTCCTTCGTAGTAGCCAGAGTATATGTGTTGTTGAATCCCGTCTGGTTGAGGAGGATGAACTTGTTCTGCTTGTACATTTCGTCCTTGCAGACCTCGTATACTTCCTGCATATCCGGGTTCGGTTCGTTCTGCAGCACCTCTACGTATATCGTTCCGGTGTAGTCTACGAACATGTCTATCTCACCTTTCTTGAGAGCTCCTCGGCACACCTGCGATCCGCCGAGGTTCGTCTCCGGCGTGACCTTGATGTCCGTCTCATGTTCGATGTAGTCCTTGTACAGATAGACCAGAGTGAACTGCTCCGTGAAGTCCATGCCGCCTATCGTGATGTGCTTGTTCTCGCTTTCTCCGCCCATGCTTGCTACGACGGAGTTTCCCATCAGAACGACGAGGAGGACAGATGCGAAAGCAAGCACCAGCTTCTGGCGTCTTCTTCCCCTCTTCGCCTTTTCCTTCGCCGACATGTATGTGGACTGCAGGCTGATCGGCGTAACGAGCCTCTCGACTACTCCCATGAGGAAGTCGACAATGAGGGCGAGTATGCATGCCGGTATAGCGCCTGCGAGTATCTGCAGATTGTTAGCCGTCCTGATGCCGGAGAATACCATGTATCCAAGACCGCCGGCTCCGATGAAGGCGGCCATCGTCATCAGTCCTACAGCTGTAACAGCCGATATCCTCACGCCCGCCATTATGACAGGAAGAGCCATCGGTATCTTGACCTTGGCCAGTATCTGTCCGCGCGTCAGACCAATGCCCTTCGCCGCCTCGACCATCTCGGGGTCGATGCTGGCGATGCCTGTGTATGTGTTCTTGATTATCGGAAGAAGCGAATACAGCGTTACCATGAATATCGCCGGCAGTACGCCTATGCCCAGGAGCGGTATCGCAAGACCGAGCATAGCCATGCTCGGGACCGCCTGGATGACGTTCGCCACTCCGACTATTGGTTTGGAAAGCTGCTTCACGTAGCTGATGAGGATTCCGAGCGGCACGCCGACGAGGATAGCTATACCGACGGCGACGAAAGTCAGCTCGATATGCTCGAGCAGAAGATCTATCAGCTGCGCGCTGTTGTCAGCCATGTATTTCAGAAGAGCTGTCATGCGGATGCCACCTCCTCTGCTTCAGTAATTGCGGCGGCCTGCGCTGCTGCTGCAGCCTCCGCTTCTTCGGCGGCAGCCTGCGCTTCCTCGGTGAGGAACTGCCTCGACAATGTTTCGACGAGGTTGCTGTTCGTCAGAAGACCGACGAGGCGGCCGCTGCAGTCTACTACCGGGATGCTGTTGATGTTCGCTTCATCGACGAGCCTTAATATGTCGACGATGTTGTCATCGGGCTTGGCCTTGTAGGTGACTTCATAAGCCATGTCTTCGGCCTTTGCCATAGGATCAGCAGTCCAGTAAAGCTGCTTTCTTCCGATGATGCCTGTGAGTTTGCCGTCGCTGTTCGTAACCATGAGGCTATCGACATGCTTTGACGCCATGAGCTGCAGACACTTGGTCTTGCTCATGTCAGGCGGGCATGTTATCGGGTTTCTGATCATAAAATCTTCTACTTTGATGTACTCCGGTGAGTCCCAGATCCTGTTCGCGCCGACGAAGTTCTCGACGAACGCGTTGACCGGATTTCTAAGCAGTTCTTCCGGCGTGTCAAACTGGACGATGTGGCCGTCCTTCATGATGCAGATACGGTCGGCGACCCTGATGGCCTCGTCCATATCGTGCGTGACGAATACGATGGTCTTGTCGACTTTTTTCTGCAGCTTTATGAACTCTTCCTGCAGATTGTTCCTCGTGATCGGGTCAAGAGCCGAGAACGGCTCGTCCATCAATATGATCTTCGGATCATTGGCCAGGGCGCGGATCACTCCGATCCTCTGCCTCTGACCGCCCGACAGCTCCGTCGGGTAACTATCCAGGTATTCGTCAGGATCCAGGTCGACCATTGCCATAAGTTTCTGAGTGTTGTCGATGATTTGCTGAGGATCTTTCTTTTCCAGCTTTTCGATTATCTCGATGTTCTCTCTGATAGTCATGTGAGGGAAAAGACCGCCCTGCTGTATGACATATCCCATCTTCCGGCGAAGCTCGATCTTGTCTATAGCCTCGACGTCGATGTCATCGATCGTGATCTTGCCGCTGGTCGGAGAGATCAGTCTGTTCATCATCTTCAGCGTCGTTGTTTTTCCGCAGCCGCTCGGTCCGATGAGTACAGTAAGCTCATTGTCTCTGATATCCAGACTGATATCATCTAGCACTGTCTTGTTTCCGAACCGTTTGGTTACGTTCTCAAAACGAATCAACGTGGAACCCCCCTTTCTCAGATCAACCTTAACAATAACGATACAAAAGTCTTTGACATTTTATACCTTATTCGCATAGAAGTAAAGTGCCAACCACTTTGGCCCGAGCCGTGCGTGTTGAGATTCCAACGTTTTAGGCATATCAAAAAAGCCCGCCTGCGCGGACTTTTCTTATGTTTATTTATGTATCTCGATTAATATTCAGAGAGTTTTTTTCAATTTGTCAGTTCGGGTCGTACGATATGTATTTGCCGCCGTCGATCCTGACCGTACCCTTCTTTATCTTCTTTGAATAGAGGTCTCTGGCCACCTGCGAGAGATTGCCGTTTTCTATGTTCTTCAGAAGGTCGTCGTAAGTTCCTACGCAGACGAGTTTGTCGTATATGAAAGCCTTCACCTTCGTCTTTCCGAACTCTATCTTCTTGAAGTACATGTTCGACTCTCTCATGGCCCTGATCAGCGCGAGGGCCTGCTCGAACTTCTCTTCATCCGTGACTTCGAGCTTCTTTCCTATCTCGATCTCCCTGATCTTCATGTCGGAGAGCAGAGTCCTCTTCGGAAGCTTCTTTACCTTGCGGAGAACATATCCGTCCGGGTCGATTATGAGGTACTCCGTTCCATATTTGACGGCCGCGGACTCTCTTCTTTCAAGGACAGTTATCCTGACCGTTCCGGGGTAGTCGCGCTTTATTTCAACGTGAGCGATGTATGAGCTTTCGAGAAGCCTCTGCTCAACGTCCTTCTTGTGCAGTTTGAATATGTTAGTTCCGGTCTCGATGCCGCTCATCTTCACGATCTGACTCTTCTTGAGAGTCTTCGTTCCCTCAACGTCGACCTGCTTTATATCAAAGTACGAAGACATCATGAACGCTACGGCTGCGACTATCACGCCGACTATGACGAGGAAGCGTATGAGATAGTGCTTTTTCTTTCTCTTCTTTTTCTTCTTCGGGATCAGGCCTTCTTCTTCAGCCTGCTCTTCCTCTATCTCCTCGTACTCTTCTATCGGATCTTCATCCGTGTGACCGGAAAGATATGCCTGTATCTCGGCGCCGTACATCTCGTAGAAGTTCTGAGTGCTGACAGTAGCTTCACGCCACTCATCATCCTCATCGCCTTCTTCGCTGAAGTCTTCTGCGTTTTCACCTGCCGCGCCTCCGCCTACAGCATCAGCACCGTCTTCAGCGGCACCGTCTGCACCGGCATCGTCAGCACCGGCATCACCGGCATCTGCATCATCTGCAGCATCGCCTCCGGCCTCCGCCTCTTCGGCGCCTTCACCGGCAGCATCTTCATCGCCTGCGCCTTCGCCGCCCTCAGCATCAGCAGAGTATTCGCTTACTGCCTCTCCGGCCTCGCCGGCATCAGCAGCATCTCCATCCGCCTCATATCCGCCGGCTTCTCCGGCTGCGCTTATGCCTTCGGGAAGACCGCCTTCGGCTGATGCTTCTTCGATCACCGCATCGAGCCACTCGCCGCTCTCTTCTTCGGGCTCGAAAAGATAGGAAAGATCAGACGCCGAAAGATCCTGCTCCGCTGCGGCGGGTTCTCCGTCTTCACCGGGCAGGATTTCATTTTCGTTTTCAGTTATGGCATCTTCAGTTTCGATCTCTTCCGCTTCCGCAGCTTCGATCTCTTCCGTGATCTTTTCGTTTTCGTCCATTTGTTATGGTGTTCTAGGTTATAAGTCCGTAGTAAATAATATCGGATGCGTCCGTCGGAGCGCAGCGCAGTGTCTTCTCCGCCATCTCGGCAAGGAGGGCGGGATCGTTCCTGAGCTTTTCGATCTCGGCAAACAGCGTCTTTCCGGAAAGGTCGTCTTCCTTCAGAAGGACGGCTCCTCCCTTGTCCGATATCGTCCTCGCGTTGAACGTCTGGTGATCTCCCGTGACGTTCGGCGACGGTATCAGTATCGACGGAACGCCGCATACTGCTATCTCGGATACCGACAGCGCGCCGCTCCTCGAGATTACGAGGTCGGCCGCCGACAGGTAGTCCTGCATGTCCTGTATGTACTCGAGCAGATGGACGTTGTCCTTGAGGACGATCTCGTTGTCCTCGAGCTCAGTCATGATCGGCTCGTAGTAAGCTCTTCCGGTCGCGAAGTACAGCTGCACTTCATCGATACCGTTGTAGCTCTTGATTATATCCAGCATGGCCTTGTTGATACGGCCCGCTCCCTGGCTGCCGCCGAATGCGAGGAGCATGAACTGTCCGTCCTCAAGGCCGAGCTTTTCTCTCGACTTCTGCCTGTCAGCCGTGAAGAACTCCGCCCTGACCGGATTTCCGGTGACGATGTGCTTTCTCGGCTGCTTGAAGTATTCGCCGCCCTCGGCGAATCCGAGGAAGACCTTCTTGACGCTCTTTTCAAGCATCTTGTTCGTGATCCCCGGGAAGGCGTTCTGCTCGTGGATGTAGCACGGTATGCCCATCGACGATGCGACCTTCACCACCGGTCCCGAGGCGTATCCGCCCGTTCCGATGACGATGTCGGGTCCGAACTCTTCGATGATCTTCTTCGCTTCTCTCTTTCCTTTATTGTAGTCCCTGAAAACCTTGATGTTGTTCAGAGGATGCTTTCTGTCTATGCCTCTGACCGTTACGAATTTTATAGGATAACCCGCCTTCGGCACAAGGTCTTTTTCAAGTCCGTGCGTCGTTCCGACGAAAAGTATCTCGCTGTCATGGGTCCTCTCCATGATCTTGTCAGCAATAGCGATCGCGGGATAGATATGGCCGCCTGTTCCGCCGCCGGTCATTATTACTTTCATCTCGGTCTCATCTCCTGTTCCGTAATGTCAGTTCTTCTTCTGTGCCTCGAGATATTCAGGAGCACTCCCATGGAGAACATGAATATCCAGAGCGCATTGCCGCCGTAACTGATGAACGGCAGCGTGACTCCCGTCGCAGGCATCGACGATGTGACGACCGCGACATTGAGCATTACCTGTATGGCTATCATGGCCGTGATCCCGGAAGCGAGCAGCATCCCGAACCTGTCGGGAGCGTCCATGGCTACCTTGATCCCGCGCCAGATCAGCAGCATGTAAGCGAGCATCAGGAGCAGCATTCCTACAAACCCCAGCTCCTCGCCGATAATAGCAAGAATAAAGTCGTTCTGCGGCTCAGGGAGGTACAGGTTCTTCTGCACGCTCTTTCCCAGACCGAGGCCCAGTATCCCGCCCGATCCGAGGGCAAGAAGCGACTGGACTACCTGATATCCGTCACCGAGAGCGTCGGCGAACGGATCCATGAAGCTCGTGAACCTCTTGAGTCTGTAGCCGTCAGGGTCGGAGAATATCAGTCCGAATATACCGACTCCGCCGAGCACGGCAGCGGCCGCGAGGTATTTGTATCTGAGTCCTGCAATGAACATCATAGCGACTATGATCGCGATGACGGTCATTGCCGTAGACATGTTCGGCTGCAGCATGATAAGTCCGCCGTCCAGCAGAGCGAGCCCCAGAAGCGGCATTATGCCCTTCGTGACCGACAGTATGCGGCCCGGCTCGAGCGACAGCCACCATGCGGTGAACAGTATAACGCTCGGCTTCGCGATCTCGCCCGGCATCAGGGTGATCGGTCCGACGCCTATCCATCTCGTAGCTCCGTTGACCTCACGCCCCAGAGGCGTCAGTACGAGCGCCAGCAGGAATATGCTGATGCCCAGAAGCCACGGTGCATATTTCTTGTATCTGTGGTAGTCAAAGATCGTAGCAAAAATCATCAGACAGAATCCGCTTACTGCCCAGAACACATCCCTGATGAGGAAGTGATACGGGCTTCCTGTCTTGTCTATCGACCAGTAATAACTGGCACTGAAAACCATGATGACACCGAATATCACCAGTCCAAGCGTCAGCAGTATGAGGACGAAATCGCCCGGTGCAAGTTTTTTTCTTCCAGCTGTCTGCATCCTGCTCTCCGACTACTTCCTGAGTTCCTCTACGCACTTCTTGAAGTGACGGCCGCGTTCCTCGTACGAACCGTACATATCCCAGCTGGCGCATGCCGGCGAAAGAAGAACGTTGTCTCCCTCCTTCGCGAGTCTTGCCGCTTCCTTGACGCAGTCGTCCATATCCTTGACGATCGTCGTCGCCGTGAAGCCCGCCTTCTCGGCGGCATCCTTGATCTTCACAGCCGTAGTTCCGAGGAGGATCACATGCTTGACCCTGCCATCGAACGCTTCGACGAATTCCGTAAAGTCCGATCCTTTGTCGTATCCGCCGGCGATGAGGATGATGTTCTCCTTTATCGCCTCTATGGCTTTGATCGCGGCGTCGGGGTTCGTTCCCTTGGAGTCGTTGATGTACTTGACTCCGTCGACTGTGCCGCAGTCTTCTATCCTGTGTTCAACGCCCGCAAACGTAGTGAGGGCCTTTGTTATCGCTTCCTTGTCAACACCGGCGAACCACGCGACGGCAGTTGCCGCGAGCGCATTCTCGAGGTTGTGAGTTCCCGGTATCAGAAGATCGTCCGCCGCGCAGAACGTGATGAGTTTTTCATCGTGATCTCTGATGACGATGTCTCCGTTCTTTACGAAAGCGCCGAACGGCAGCTCTTCGACCCTGCTGAACGGAACGACCGTCGCCTCTATCTCGGGAGCCAGCTTCATGACGAGCGGATCGTCAAAATTGAGGACCGCATAGTCTTCCTTCGTCTGGTTCTCGAAAACGCGGGCCTTTGCCGCGATGTAATTCTCAAATGTCTTGTGCCTGTCGAGATGGTCCGGCGTCAGATTCAGAAGAGCCGAGACCTTCGGATGGAACTCGTCTATCGTCTCGAGCTGGAAGCTGGAGACCTCCGTTACGAGCCAGTCCTCATCCTCGGCCTGAGCAGCCTTCGAAACTACGGCGACGCCGATGTTTCCGACCACGTGCGTCGTCCTGCCCGCAGCCTTGAACATCTCTCCAATAAGAGTTGTCGTCGTTGTCTTGCCATTCGTTCCCGTTATGGCCGCGTAGCTTCCTTTGCCCAGTCTGTAAGCGAGCTCGAGCTCACCTATGACCTCTGCTCCGCCTGCCTTCGCTTCCTTGATGAAGCCAAGATCAGTCGGAACGCCCGGGCTTACGACTACGCTGTCGAACGAAGACATATCCTCCGGCACGCTGCCGAAGAACATATCTATTCCCTTTGCTTCGAATATCTTGAGAGCTTCAGGGTCTATCGCGTCCTTCTGCTTCGAGTCCTGGACGCTTACTTTGATGCCGGCATTGATGAGCGCGTAAGCCGCAGCTATGCCGGATCTTCCCATACCTACTACGAGCGCTTTTTTATCCTTCATTAAAACAACCTCCACATAGAACCAAGAGCGACGGCGCAGGCTGCGAGAGTCACGCACCAGAACATCAGGACAACTTTTCTCTCATGCATGCCGCCAAGTTCGAAGTGGTGGTGCAGCGGAGTCATCCTGAATATCCTTTTGCCGCCTGTTGCTTTGAAATATCCTACCTGCATACATACCGAAAGAGCTTCGAGCACGTATATGATTCCCGCTATCGGGAGCAAAAGTTCCATCTTCATCACTATGGCCGCGACGGTAAGTCCTCCGCCGAGCGCCAGCGATCCCGTGTCTCCCATGAAGACCTTCGCCGGGTTCTTGTTGAATACGAGGAAGCCCGCGCACGCTCCTGCCATCGCAGCGAGGAAGGCGCTTGATGATGCCGCGCCGGCCGCCACTGCAACGATAGCGAGCGTTATCGAAACTATCCCCGTAGTCCCTGCTGCCAGTCCGTCGAGTCCGTCCGTCAGATTGACGGCGTTGACCATGGCCAGCATAGTGAATACGATGAACGGTATATAAAGGAAGCCGAAGTCTATGTCCTGTCCGTAGAAGGGTATCATGACGTTGGTCTGATGCTCCGAAACAGCCGTCATGTATATCGCAAGAAGAAGCGATATGACAAGCTGCCCCGCAAACTTCGGTTTCACCTTGAGTCCTTCATTTTCTTTCTTGATCACCTTCAGATAATCATCGAGGAAACCGAGAGCGCCAAAAGCAGCGAACGCCGCTATGATGACGAACAGCTCCTTCATCTGCCCGGAGCCCGTTACCGCCGCGCCGATAAGCGATGCGATGATCGTTCCGAGGATGATGGCGATGCCGCCCATCGACGGTGTTCCTGCCTTGCTCTTGTGCGACTCCGGACCTTCCTCCCTGATGTTCTGCCCCATCTGCTGCTTTTTCAGTATGGGTATCAGGACGCCCGTCATCCCGCACGTCAGCACTGCCGATATTACCAATGTGATTATTACTGTATGATCCACTTTTCTGCCTTTTCTTTTTCTCTATATAATATCTTGACTGTTGTCTTATCTTCTTATTCGCTTATTGGCCTTGTTCGCCTCTGATCCTTATTCACCTATCAGCGCCTGGACGATCTTGCCCATGTCCATGGCATGTGACGCCTTGACCAGGATGACGTCTCCGTCCTTCACCGTCTGCCTCAGGACCTTGACCGCCTTCTCCTTCGTCGGCACCATTATGCCGCTCGTGCCCGCGCTTGCCGCTGCGAGCTGTCCGAGCTCACCGACTCCGACGACGAGGTCCACGCCCTTTCCGACGGCGTACTCGCCCATGCTCTGATGTATGTCGGCAGTGTCCTCGCCGAGTTCGTACATGTCGCCGAGAACAGCGATCTTCTTTCCGCCTTCAGTCGCGACGAGCTGGTCTATAGCGGCCCTCATCGATTCGGGGCTCGCGTTGTAAGTGTCGTCGAGGACCTTGATCTTTCCGTTCGTCACGTAGGACAGTCTGTTCGCAGTAAGCACCATGCCCGCGAGGCCCTTTGCAGCCTCAGACATCGTCACGTTCAGCTGTGCCGCAGCCGCTATCGCGATCGCAGCGTTTCCCGCATTGTGGATTCCTGCAACAGGCACGCGGAAGCGTTCGCTTCTCCACATGTTCGTCAGCGTGAACTCGAAGCCTTCTTCTCCGAGGTTCTTGACATCCGATATGCGGTAGTCATTCTGCATGCCTCTTCCGGCCGTTATGAGCTGGTAGCCGCCCCTGACGTTTTCCGGCTTAAGAAGGTCGCAGTCCGTGTTGACCACGAGGCTGTCTGCCGCGCCCAGGTAGTTCGATATCTCCATCTTCGCCTTCAGGATGTTCTCCCTCTTTCCGAAGAACTCGAGGTGGGCGCTTCCTATAGTCGTTATAACGGCGACCTTCGGCCTTGCGATCTTCGCGAGAAGATCGATCTGGCCCGGCCTGTCCATTCCCATCTCCAGGACGGCGACCTCAGTTCCCTCTTCGAGGGAGAGCGCCGTCAGCGGAAGGCCGATATCGCTGTTGTAGTTTCCTTTTGTCGCGCTGGTCCTGTACCTCTGCGAGCAGATGGCCGTCAGCATATCCTTTGTGGTGGTCTTGCCGACGCTTCCTGTAACGCCGATGACCGTGACGCCTATCTCTTTGAGATACCACGCCGCGAGGTCCTGCAGCGCCTTCTTCGTGTCCTTGACGAAGAGAGCCGTGACGCCCTTTTCCGTAACAGGACGGAGCGCTTCTATATCCGAGATCACAACGTGAGTGCATCCCGCCTCTACGACGTCCGGGATGAACTTGTGCGCATCATTCTTCTCTCCTATCAGGCAGAAGAACAGGGCGTCCGATCCCGCGTCGCGCGAGTCGTGGCTTACTCTCGTGACCACATCGTTCGGCATGCCGCACACTATGTCAGCGCCGATCGCATTTGCTATTTCCTTTATCTTCAGGCTTTTCATTTCCCGTATACTTCCTTCTTGAGTCGTCCTTTTCCGGATCCTATTTGGATCTTTCTACATTCATATATCTCAGGGTCTTCTTGAGTATCTTCGCAGCCGGCGGCGCGGCTACCATGTTTCCGTGATACTCGCCCTTCGGGTTGTCGACGATGACAAGACACGCTACCTTCGGGTCCTCCATCGGAGCGAGTCCGATGAACGATCCAACGATCTTGTCTCCGTATTTTCCTGTTTTCGGGTCGACGCTGTTGGCCGTTCCGGTCTTTCCGCCGACAGTATATCCGTCGATCTTGGCGGTCTGTCCGCCGCCCTTTTCGACAACGTACTCCATGATATCACACATCGTGTGCGCTGTCTCACGGGAAACTGTCTGTCTCACCTCTTCAGGCTCGATTTTTTTCACCGTATTGCCGTCCTGGTCCTTGATCTCTTTGACGAGGTGCGGCTTCATGAGGACGCCGTCATTACCGAGTGAGCATACTGCCGATATCAGCTGTATCGGTGTGATCGCAATGCCCTGGCCGAATCCGATGGTCGCTATACCGACCGGGCCCGCTTCCTTTTCACCCTGGAAGATGGCATCAGCTTCGCCCGGATAATCTATGCCCGTCTGCTGGTCTATACCAAATAGTTCAAGATAGTCATAGAATTTTTTGATACCGACCCTCGTCGCGAGTTTGACGAAGACCGGGTTGCACGAGTTACCGACGGCCTCGGTAAGCGTCTGCGTACCGTGCGGGTTTTCCGATCTCCAGCACTTGATCACCGTTCCGGAAACATTGACCGATCCCGTGCAGTTGAAGTGTTCTCCGGGTTTCGTTTCATTTTCCTCGAGCGCCATCGCCGCCGTGATCAGCTTGAATGTCGAGCCCGGCTCGTATACGTCGCTTACGAGAGGATTCCTCCACATCGCGTTCAGATAATCGAGCTGCTCAGCCTCCGGCAATTTTGCCATGGCCTCCTTCGCGCTCTTGCTTACAGGAGTCCTCGGATCGTTCGGGTCGAAGCCGCCCGTCGACGCCATCGCGAGGATCTCGCCCGTCTCGACCGACATGACGATCGTCCTGACCCTGTCGGCGCCCGTGTCGCTCTTGGCCTTTGCGATCTGGTCCTCAGCGTAGTGCTGCACTACCTCATCGAGCGTAAGCACCAGCGAGTTTCCGTCTACTGCGTCGTAGTATTTTTCCTCTCCGTAGAAGAGCGATTTGCCGGATGCGTCCTTGCTCTGGACCCAGCGGCCCGCGCTTCCTCTGAGTTCTTTGTTGTAGTAGAGTTCGAGACCCGAAAGACCGTTGTTGTCATCCGTTACCGAGCCCAGCACCTGAGAAGCAAAATTGCCGAGAGGATAAGCCCTCTTCGTCTCCTGCGTCACCGAAACGCCTCCGATGTCGGCTTCTCTGATCTTCTCGACCGTGTCGTTGTCTTTGTATTTTGCTATTTTGATAAGCGCGATGTTCTGCGAAAGCTTCTCCGTCAGCTCCGCCTCACTCATTTCGAGGATGGGAGCCAGCGTCCTTGCTGCAGCGGCGAGTTTTTCTTTCTTTTCCGCATCGTTCTTGCTGCCCTGAGCGATGACGGCAGGTCTCGCCCATACGGAGTATTTGATCGTGCTGACAGCCAGCTTGTTGCCGTTGCGGTCCGTTATCTCGCCTCTTTTGGCCTCGACGAGTTCGTCCTTCATCTGCTGGCTGATGGCCTTCTTTTTGAGGGTCTCGCCCTTGACGACCTGCAGATATCCTATGCGGCAGCAGAGCCCGACCATAACAACGCAAAAGATCGTGAACGCTATCACGAGTCTCTTTCTGTTCTGTACTGCTGTTACCTTCCTGTTGCGCTTCCTGCTCATCTGCTTTTTCTGTCCGTATCGATCCTGTCTGTATTTGTTCCGGCCGTGTTCACCGGCCGCGCTTCTTCCTGCCTGTTCATTCCGTACGTATCCGCCTCAGCTGCGGCGAACCACCATACAGATTATACTCATTTCCGGCCGCGGGTATACCACATTTTTTATATGATATTTTCAATTTCTATTTTTTTCTGATCCGCGCTTCGGCCAGCTCCGGTATGCGCGCTGGTCTGCGGCGCTCCTGTCTGCTTACTACGCGCCAGCCGCCCGGCCGGGGCTTTTCCAAAAAAGAAAGAGTCGAACAACAACACTGGTCCATAATTCAGTTGTCCGACTCAATCTCTATATGAAATTATTGCAAACAGTTTTATTGGCCGTAAGCGTTATTCTTCAGCTTTGCGGCAAAGTTGTCATTTTTACTGTTTCCCTCTGAAGAGAGTACTACATAGCTGTTTCCTTCTGCATATTTCATGCCCAGATCCTTCGATGCTTTCTGCTCGATCGCAGCTATATTGTTCGCGCTCTGGATCTCGATCTCAAGCGCCTCCACTTCTCCCTCAAGCACCGTAATGTCGTTTTGCAATTGGTTGTTCTTATAGTTGATGGTCGCTGAGAACGCTGTCGTTATGATTATGATTATGCCGAGCAGCCCTGCTACGACGAGCATCATCAGGAGGTGCTGCCTGTCTCTGGCCGTAAGTCCCGACTCGCTGGCCCGGCGCCTGTTCGTTCTCGGTCTGGCATTGTAGCCGGCACGTTCACGCGTTCTGTATGTATTCTGTTGTCTGTAAGTCTGTGCCTGACTCATGATCGTTTTCGCCTGCTTTTCTTTCGCTTATTTCTTCTCTATCACTCTCACCTTTGCGCTCCGGCTCCTCGGATTTCTTTCGAGTTCTTCGTCTGTCGGACGCAGCGGCTTTTTAGTTATCTTTTTGATGTCCGGCTTTTTGCCGCATACACATACCGGAAATTCCGGCGGGCATGTGCACGGATTCAGTCTTCTGTTGAAGGTCTCCTTCGCGATGCGGTC
The DNA here is from genome assembly GCA_946545145.1 of uncultured Bacillota bacterium. Lineage (GTDB taxonomy): Bacteria > Bacillota > Clostridia > Peptostreptococcales > Anaerovoracaceae > UBA3738. The sequence continues at coordinate 37 of CAMNNG010000003.1, read as the reverse complement.
TTCCAGCGAGTGGAAGGTTATTACGCAGAGCCTTCCT
>CAMNNG010000002.1 GCA_946545145.1 uncultured Bacillota bacterium | reverse complement strand
GAGCTCACCGGCGTCATGGAGACATGGCGGCCGTGTAAACCCCATCCGGAGCAAGACCAGATAGGGAGAAAGACCTGTGACCCGCAGGTCCCCGGTAGGTAGGTCGCTTGAGGCGGTCAGCAATGGCCGTCCCAGATAGATGACTGTCCAAGACAGAACCCGGCTTACAGGCTTGCCCGAAACAGACCGATATTCATATATGGAAAGACAGAGAATGGGAGAAGAGAGGTTACAGGAAAATAAGATGGGCACTATGCCGGTGACGAGACTGCTTTTCAGCATGTCCTGGCCGGCAGTTATTTCGATGACGATACAGGCTCTGTACAACGTCATCGACAGTATTTTCGTTGCCCAGCTCGGAGAGTATGCGCTTACTGCCATAACTCTCATATTCCCTGTACAGTTCCTCATGATGTCTGTTGGCGTAGGCACGTCGGTAGGTATCAACTCACTGATATCGAGAAGGCTTGGAGGAAGAAGGTTCGATGAAGCGAACAAGGCGGCATCGAACGGTTTCAAACTCGCCTTTGTCAACTGGCTGATATTCGCTGTCCCGGGACTCATATTCGCCCGTCTTTTCATGCGGATATTCATAGACGATTCACAGATCGTTGCCGCGGGCACGAGTTATCTCAGGATAGTCACATCACTTTGTATATTCGTCATGATAACAGTGACTGTCGAGAAAATGATCCAGGCGACGGGAAACATGAGACTTCCCATGATCGCGTCGATCGCAGGCGCTGTCGTGAATATCATCCTCGATCCCATACTCATTTTCGGCCTTCTCGGAGCACCCGCTCTGGGAACGACAGGCGCGGCCATAGCGACTGTCATAGGACAGGCGTCTTCGGCAACTATCAACATGATAGTTCTCTTCAAAGGAAAACATGAGGTGAAGGTCGATCTTCGCGAAAAGTTCGACCGCGTCATCCTCAAAGATATATACTCCGTCGGCCTTCCGGCTATAGCGATGCAGGCGATAGGTTCAGTCCTGCAGTTCTGCATGAACATAATCCTGGCCGGCTTTTCACCGACAGCTGTAGCTGTAATGGGCGTATACGGAAGACTGCAGTCTTTCGTCTTCATGCCCGCCATCGGTATCAACCAGGGGTCGATGCCGGTGTTCGGCTATAACTACGGAGCGGGAGACCGCTTCCGTCTGATGAAGGCATACAAGGTGGCTCTCATCATGGCGTTCACCGTCATGGGCGCGGGACTTCTGATATTCCAGCTGTTCCCGCATCAGCTGCTTTCTATATTCAACGCTTCAGAAGAAATGTACAGACTTGGTTCGATCGCGCTGAGGGCGATCAGCTGGTGCTTCCTGCCTGCCGCGTTCGGAATCATTTCCGGAGGCGTGTTCCAGGCGTCCGGTCACGGCGTGATCTCGCTGTTCGCATCGCTCATCAGACAGTTCGTCGGAGTCCTTCCTCTTGCGATTCTGCTCGGAAAGCTGGGCGGTGTCACGATGGTATGGTGGTCGTTCCCGCTCGCTGAGATCATTGGAACGCTGTACATAGGACTGATGATGAAGCGTCTTTATGAGAAGGAGATAAAGCATCTTACGATGCCGGAACATATAAAACGGATCCATACACAAGCTTAGGATCGAAAACATGAAATTCATTTTGAAGGAGTCGAGGGAAGACAAAAATGGATAATGCACAGAATCTGAAATTAGGGATTGATGTCGGATCGACGACGGTAAAACTCGTCCTTCTGGACAAAGATGACAATATCATCTATTCGCGGTACGAAAGACACATGTCGAACGTCTTCGACAAGGTCGCCGAACTTCTCAAAGGTATGAGAGACGATATGGGGGATATCAGCTTCCATGCTACCATCACAGGCTCAGGCGGGCTTTCTCTTTCAAAGCATCTTGATGTATATTTCGAGCAGGAGGTCGTTTCGTGCTCGCATGCCGTCGAAAAGATCATCCCCGAGACAGACGTTGCGATAGAGCTCGGCGGAGAAGACGCGAAGATCACATTCTACGGACAGACGGTGGAGCAGAGGATGAACGGAACCTGCGCCGGCGGCACGGGCGCGTTCATCGACCAGATGGCAGTCCTGCTCAACACCGACGCGGCGGGACTGAATGAAGCCGCGAAGGATCACAAGATGATATATCCGATCGCTGCCAGATGCGGCGTTTTCGCCAAGACTGATATCCAGCCGATGATCAACGAAGGAGCAAGCATCGAAGATCTTTCGGCTTCGATATTCCAGGCTGTAGTCAACCAGACCATCAGCGGCCTGGCATGCGGCCACGTCATCAGAGGAAACGTAGCATTCCTCGGCGGACCTCTCAGCTTCCTCTCGGAGCTCAGAAAGAGATTTATAGAGACCCTCGGTCTCAAGGACGAAGAAGTCATCTTCCCGGAGAATTCGAAGTTCTTCGTAGCCATCGGCGCTGCGATGCTCTCCAGGGACCGCGATATCAAGAATGTAAGCGAACTGATAGACAGGATCGAGAATATCGACCCGGACGTCCTGACAGAGACGAAGTACATCGATCCTCTGTTCAGGGACGAAGAAGACTATGCCGAGTTCAAGGCAAGACATGACAAGGACAAAGTAAAAAGAAGAGAGCTCTCCGAAGCGAAGGGAGGTCTCTATCTTGGAATAGACGCAGGATCGACTACGACGAAGGCCGCTCTAATAGATGATGAGGGCTATCTTCTGTATTCGTTCTACAGAAGCAACGAAGGAAAGCTCATCGAAGCCGTCATCCAGATACTCAGGAACATCTACGAACTGATGCCTGAAGACGCATATATCGCTTATACGACGGTCACAGGCTACGGCGAAGGTCTCACCAAGGCCGCCTTCAAGGCCGACTGGGGCGAGATCGAGACGATGGCGCACTACAAGGCTGCCGAGTACTTCCTGCCGGGCGTCGAGTTCATCCTCGACATAGGCGGACAGGACATGAAGTGCATGAAGATCAAGGACAACGCGATCTACAACATCATGCTGAATGAAGCGTGCTCGTCGGGCTGCGGATCCTTTATCGAGACTTATGCGAAGTCCGTCGACATGGACGCTCAGGGCTTCGCGAAGGAAGCTCTGTTCACCGAGGCTCCGGTAGACCTGGGCACAAGGTGCACGGTATTCATGAACTCGAAGGTAAAGCAGGCGCAGAAAGAAGGAGCGAGCATCGGCGATATCTCCGCCGGACTTTCGTTCTCCGTCATCAGGAACGCTCTCTACAAGGTAATAAAACTCAGGAACCCTGAAGAAGCAGGCGAGAAGATCGTAGTCCAGGGCGGAACCTTCCTCAATGACGCTGTCCTCAGGAGCATGGAGCGCATCATGGGCAAGAACGTCATCAGACCTGACATCGCCGGCATCATGGGCGCTTACGGCGCAGCTCTGATCTCAAGGGAAAGATGCGAGCCGGGACAGCGCTCCGCGATACTCGGAGCAGAAGAGCTGGACTCGTTCTCGATAAAGAATACACATGCAAGATGCGGCGGATGTGAGAACAACTGCCTGCTTACTATCAACACGTTCGGCGACGGAACGAAGTTCATCACCGGCAACAGATGCGAAAAGGGCGAAGGAAAGTCGCAGAAGTCGAACGACCTTCCCAACGTTTACGAATACAAATTCAACAGGCTCTTCGGATACGAGCCGCTCTCTGAAGAAGAAGCGACCAGAGGCGTGATCGGCATCCCGAGGGTCCTCAACATGTACGAGAACTATCCGTTCTGGCACACGTTCTTCACGGAGCTGGGATACAGGATCGTCCTGAGCCCGCAGTCCAACAAGGACATCTATGAGTCCGGAATGGAGACGATATCATCGGATACTGCATGCTACCCGGCCAAGCTGGTCCACGGTCACGTGCAGTGGCTCGTCAACAGCGGCGTGAAGAAGATATTCTACCCGAGCATCAACTATGAAAGGGTGGAAGACGAGACGGCTCCGAACCACTACAACTGCCCGATCGTCGCGACTTATCCGGAAGTCATCGGAAACAACATGGACGACGTCTTCGAGGAGAACGGCGTGCAGTTCATCCATCCCTTCCTTCCGTATGATGACGATGAGAGGCTGATCAAGGAGCTCTACTCGCAGCTCAAGAGCCACGGAGTCAAGAAGCAGGAAATAAAAGAAGCGGTCGAAGCCGCAAGAAAAGAAGATGCCCGCTTCCACAGAGACATCAAGTTCGCAGGCGAGCAGGCCCTCGAATACGCCAGAAAGAACGGAAAGAAGGCCGTCGTACTCGCAGGAAGACCGTATCACCTCGATCCGGAGATCAATCACGGCATCGACAAGCTTATACAGTCATATGACATGGTCGTCCTCTCTGAGGACTCGGTCGAGCATCTCGCGAGATTCGAAAGACCGATCAGAGTACTCGACCAGTGGATGTACCACTCGAGGATGTACCGCGCAGCTTCCTTCGTAAGCAGCACGGACGACGTCGAGCTCGTCCAGCTGAATTCATTCGGATGCGGTCTTGACGCTGTCACGACAGACCAGGTCGAGGAGATCATATCGAAGAACAACAAGCTTTATACAGTTCTCAAGATAGACGAAGTCAACTCTCTCGGAGCCGCAAGGATCAGGATCAGATCCCTGAAGGCAGCGATGGAGGAGAGGGACAAGAACGGTATCAAACACAAAGAGAATACAAGCGCATACCAGAGACGCGTCTTCAAGAAGGAGATGAAGAAGGATTATACCATCCTCATCCCGCAGATGGCGCCGATGCACTTCCAGTTCCTCGAGACGGCTCTCGGAAGAGAGGGATACAATACGGTAATGCTTCCTGAGGTCGACAAGAACGCAGTCGACGAAGGACTCAAATACATCAACAACGACGCGTGCTATCCGACGATAGTCTCGCTCGGACAGGTCATCTCGTACATCAAGAGCAGTGATCTGGATCCGGACAAGACGGCCATCTTCATGTCGCAGACAGGCGGCGGATGCAGGGCGTCAAACTACGTAGCTCTTCTCAGGAAGGCCTTAAGAGACATGGACATGGAGCAGGTACCTGTCGTTTCGGTCAACTGGGCCGGTCTGGAGACGAATCCGGGATTCAAGATCACCATCCCGCTGCTGAGGAGGGTCATCATGGCCTTCATCTACGGCGACGTCTTCATGAGAGTGCTCTATGCTACGCGTCCGTATGAGAAGGTGCCGGGCTCTGCCGACAGACTCTTCGAGGTCTGGTCCAGAGTCGCGAGAAGGAACGTATATACAGGATCGATGGTCAAGTTCAGATCGACGATCAAATCGATAATCAAAGCATTTGATGAGCTCGAACTGGATGAGACGGTCAAAAAGCCGAAGGTCGGTGTTGTAGGAGAGATCCTCGTAAAGTATCATCCGAACGCCAATAACGATATCGTCGGTCTCATCGAAGAAGAGGGCGGCGAGGCTGTCGTGCTCGACCTTATCGACTTCTTCCTTTACGGAATGTACAGCAAGGAGTTCAACTACAAGCATCTTTCCGGATCGAAGAAGCAGATGGACATCAACAAGGCCGGCATCAAGGCTATAGAGTTCCTCAGGGGCACTGCAAGAAAAGAGTTCGAAAAGAGCAAGAGGTTCAAACCGCCTGCTTACATACACGAGACGGCCGAAAAGGCACAGCAGATCCTTTCGCTCGGCAACCAGTGCGGTGAGGGATGGCTGCTTACCGGAGAGATGGTCGAACTCATCGACAGCGGCGTAGAGAACATCGTATGCATGCAGCCGTTCGCATGTCTTCCGAACCACGTTACAGGCAAGGGCATGCTGAAGGCCCTCAGAAAGAGGAACCCGTACGCAAACGTCGTAGCTATCGACTACGACCCGGGCGCCAGCGACGTCAACCAGCTCAACAGGATCAAGCTCATGATGGCTACAGCGAGAAAAAATCTCGCGGCCAGAAATGATGAACTTGAGAAGGCTGAATGAAAAGTGTATAATACATTTTTGGGTAAGTTATAGTCAAGGATATCAATATATCAATTCAAGGAGAAACAAATGGGCAGACACGGAACCATAGCCGGTAGAAAAGAATCGCAGGACAAAAGAAGAGCGGCGCTGTTCACAAAGTACGCGCGCGTAATCACAGTAGCAGCGAGGGCCGGCGGAGACCCAGAGTATAATATATCGCTGAAGCACGCCATCGACAAAGCAAAGAGCATCAACATGCCGAACGCCAACATCGACCGCGCCATCAAGAAGGGTACGGGCGAGATCGAAGGCGAAGTATACGAAGAGATGATCTTCGAGGGATACGGACCGGCAGGCGTAGCTATCGTAGTAGAGACGCTTACTGACAACAAGAACCGTACGACTTCAAACGTAAGGAGCACGTTCGACAAGTATGGCGGTAACCTCGGAACACCGGGATGTGTATCGTACATGTTCAACAGAAAGGGACTTCTGATCATCGAGAAGACAGACGATGTAGATGAGGACGAGCTGATGGAAGCAGCTCTTGAGGCCGGCATGGAGGATATGCAGGTCTATGACGACAGCTTTGAGATCCTGACGGATCCGGATGACTTCAACGATGTCAAAGAGGCTCTTCAGGCTGCGGGCTATGAGTTCGTAGAGGCTGACATAGAGAACGTCCCGACGATCGAATCTGAGCCTACGAACGAAGACGATATCAAGAATCTCAAGAAGATGATCGAGATCCTCGAGGACAACGACGACGTTCAGAAGGTATACAACAACTCGAGCGTTGATCTGATGGATTAACATATCCGATATCAAAATCGGTAAAAAAAGCGCACAAAGCAGGAATTTTTTCCTGCTTTTTCTTTTGTCATAATAGAGCCATAAAGAAGATAATGAACATCAAATGTTAATTCTAAATGAAACGAGGTGCGCAAATGTTAAAGAATACACGTAAATCAGACCCTGAACTGTACAAGATCGTAGAAGACGAACTGCACAGACAGGAAAACAACATCGAAATGATCGCTTCGGAGAGCACTGTTCCGATTGAGGTCATGGAACTTGCCGGTTCGGTATTCACGAACAAAACGCTTGAGGGCTATCCGGGTTCGAGATTCCAGGCCGGAAACGCTCAGGCCGATGAGCTCGAGATCCTCGCCTGCAAGAGAGCATGCGAACTGTACGGAGCGGATCACGCGAATATCCAGATGTATTCCGGCACGACAGCCAACTACACTGTATACGCATCGATCCTCGATCCGGGCGACAAAGTCCTCGCGATGAGACTCGACCAGGGCGGACATCTTTCCCACGGAAGCAGCGCGAACTGGATGAGCAAGATCTTCAATTTTGAGTTCTACGGTGTTGACCCCGCAACAGGACTGATCGACTACGACGCACTCGAAAAGCAGGCTGAGGAGTACAGACCGAAGCTGATCATCGCAGGCGCGAGCTCGTATCCGAGACTGATAGATTATGAGAGGATCGCTGAGATCTGCAAGAAGGTAGATGCTTACTTCATGGTAGATATGGCTCACATCGCCGGCCTCGTTGCGGCAGGAGTCATCCCCAGCCCGATCCCGTACGCTGACTTCGTATCCAGCTCGACGACGAAGACATTCTGCAGCGCGAGAAGCGGCATGGTATTCTGCAAAGCTGAGCACGCCAAGAAGCTTGACCACGGCGTATTCCCCGGAAGTCTTGGATCGATGCATCTGCAGACGATGGCTGCGAAATGCTGGTCGTTCAAGTATGCGGCATCTGATGAGTTCAAGGCGATCATGGCTCAGGTACTGAAGAACGCGAAATGCCTGGCTGACGAACTTCTGGCCCACGGTTTCGATCTGATCGGCGGAACGACTGACAACCACATGGTCGTTGCAGACCTCAGGCCGAAGAACATCACAGGCAGAAAGTTCCAGGAAGTCCTCGACTCGATCGGGATCACAGTCAACAAGCAGCAGATCCCTGACGATCCTGCATCGCCCATGGTAACGAGCGGCGTTCGTATAGGTGTCACATCGATCACTCAGCGCGGACTCAGAGAGCCCGAGATCAGACAGATCGTAGATATACTCGACAGAGTAGCCATGGATCCGGACAACGAAGAGAATCTGGCGAAGTGCAAGGCTGACGCTCAGGCGATCATCTCCCGCTTCCCGCTCTATCCGGCAGGCACTTTCGACGACTAAAGACAACAATTTCGATGGATTGTCGAAAAAAACAAAAGATTGTGTAAAAAAGTGATCCCGTTTTGATTATAATCTGATTATGAAAGAAAAATTTCAGAAAACCGAATGGGGATACGTAAACTGGGTACATATGGCCGACGAAACTGACAGCCGCAGCGCTATGAGTGTCGGCCTTATTACCATGTATCCGCATACGAGGGCAAAAAGGCATATACACTACGGCCAGGAGCAGATGATTTACGTGCTTTCCGGCAAGGGCGTCTATTACATCAACGATGTAGAGTATCCGTTCAGCGCAGGCGACTACTTCGTCATGGAGGCCGACTGCAGCCACGAGACAATCAACGACAGCGATGACAACATCGCTGAGCTTCTCGTGTCCGTACCTGTCGGAAAAAAGAAGGTCTCGGGAGGGCACTCAGATGATACCTTCGACTTTTTTGTCGATGAGAACGAGAATATCCTTCTCTACAGGGCAGCTGCAGACCTGACCGAATCGGTAAGGAATATGAGCGATCTTCCGTTCACCGTTTTCGATGTGAACGGCAGAGCCGTTATGCAGAGCGCTTCATACCCTGAGGCTTGCATGCGCTGCTGCGATCCGATCAACGACCCTTCGGGGTGTGAATGCCTCAGTAAGCAGGCAGGGGAGTGCGACGCTGAAGACAGCTGGATCAGCTGCACCTGTTCGCACGGTCTTACGACATTCATCTGCCCGATATCCTATGAAGGCAAACTGGCAGGCATTGCGAGGGGCGGCCACTTTTTCACATCGGAAAAGGGTGTGAAGAGCGATTTTCATGAATACGATGTCCCGATGACAGCGCAGATCGCCATGCACTCCGTCCTCGATCAGATCGTTGAAACGATAGAAAACTATATCAGGTATCTTGCGTCGGTAGATGCGCTGCACAGGAAGGACAGGGAGCTTCTGGATCAGACCATGACGAACGAATCGCTCCAGAAGGACCTCGGTGAGGTATCTGAGCAGATAACCAATCTGAAGATCAATCACCACTTCCTCTTCAACACGCTGAACTGCATGTCGGCAATGGCTCTGGAAGGAGACAGATACGATCTTTATAAGAGCATAATCGACCTTTCAAAGATGTTCCGCTATACGATGACTGCAGAGCTCAAGATGGTGCAGCTTTCGTCTGAGATCGAATATCTGAAGGCCTATCTCAATCTGCAGAAGCTGAGGTACAAGGACGGACTGGCCATCTCTTATGAGATCGATGACAGCTGCCTGGATACGATGATACCGTTCAACTTCCTGCAGCCGATCATAGAGAATGCCTTCACTCACGGCTTCATGTCGTACGACTATGACAAAGAGATCGACATAATGATCAGAAATGACAACGGAGAGATCGTCATCGACATGACCAACAACGGTGTCGCTCCGGCGGCGGCCGACATCAGCAGGATCGAAAACGACTTCAGATCGAAGAACGGACACGGTCTGGGCCTCATTTATGAAAAACTCGAAAAATGCTACGGCAGCGATTTCGATATGACGATAAACGTTCAGGATGGAGAAAAGACCAGGTTTACTGTCAGGATACCCAGATGATAAGCCCGGAGGTGAAATGACATGATCAAAGCAGTGATAATAGATGACGAGCCGGCAGTCGCAACGATAATACGCCACTTCATAAAAGAAGAAAGCCTGCCTATCGAAATAGCGGGCACAGCCGAGAACGGCGTTCTTGGAGTGTCTCTGATAAAAAAAGAGGAACCCGAGATCGTCTTCCTTGATATCCAGATGCCGATGATGAACGGTTTTGAAGTCATCCGTGAGTGTCCGGCCTCGAACTACATAATAGTTACGGCGTTCGAACAGTTCGACTACGCGCAGGAAGCGCTAAGACTGGGAGCAAAGGATATCCTTCTAAAGCCCGTGGAAAAAGAGCAGCTCATCAAGGCGATCGGAAGGGCAGTTGGATGGAACTTCACCGGAAACGAGATAGTCGACGGCATAATGGAATACATCAATGAGCACTACAGCGAGAAAATAGGACTTGCGGCTCTGTCGGAAATGTTCTTCGTCACACCCGGTCATATCGCGCGCCTCTTCAAGAAATATGTAGGAGAGAGCGTAGTAAGCTACATCAACAGGATAAGAGTCGAAAAATCAGAAGTACTGCTAAGAGATGGAGTAAGCGTCAAGGACGCTGCCGAAAAAGTCGGCTTCGAAAGCCTGAACAATTACTACAAATACTTCAAAATGCATACTGGAGAAACACCAGCAAATTTTGTAAAAAGGTTAAAATAAGTATAAAAGGTTAGTTTTGAGAAAAGCACGGTGAGTTTTGAGAATATAACGCTCCGCGCTTTTTTTGTACCATAAAACCACAATAGGAATCATGTATTGTATTTGGAAGTTATATCATTTCGGCACGAAAAGAGGGAATTATGGAAAAATTCAATGACTTCATAGGCAGCGTCAATGGCGTCATCTGGAGTACGGCTCTCGTAGTTCTCATCGCGGTCGTGGGCATCTGGTTCACAGTCGTTACGAGAGGCATCCAGTTCAGAAGGTTCAAAGATGCATGCAAGCTGCTTACTGAGAAAAACGTAAGCGACGGCGAAAACCTGTCCGCTTTCCAGTCGTTCGCAACGACAGTAGGCGCAAGGGTCGGTATGGGTAACATCGCAGGTGTTGCTACAGCCATCTTCTTCGGCGGCCCCGGAGCCGTTGTATGGATGTGGGCCCTTGCTCTTCTCGGAGGAGCGACATCCTGCGTAGAAGTAGCTCTCGCACAGGCTTACAAGAGAAGATCCGGAGATGAGTACATGGGCGGAGCTCAGATATTCATCGAAAGAGGACTGCATTTCAAGATCGGTTCGATCCTGTTCGCGATCGCGGCTATCCTCGGCCCGGGACTGCTTATGCCTCCTCTGCAGGCTCAGTCGATGGCCGCGACATTCAGCGAAGGCTTTGGCGTCAACTACACTCTGATGGGAGTTATCATCACGGTGCTGACATTCCTCGTCATCAGCGGCGGTGTAACCCGTATCGGTAAGATAGCAGAACTCATGGCTCCTGTAATGTGCATCATCTATCTCGTGATCGGCATCATCATATTCTGCATGCACATCTCGGATGTACCGGCCGCTTTCGCGCTCATGTTCAAGTGCGCATTCGGTCAGGAGCAGATGTATGCAGGCATCGTAGGCGCGATGATCGCCTGGGGCGTAAAAAGAGGCCTCTACTCGAACGAAGCAGGTCAGGGCTCCGGCCCGATCGTAGCCGCGGCGGCTGAGTGCTCGCATCCGGTCAAGCAGGGCCTTGTACAGGTACTGTCCGTTTACATCGATACTCTCGTAGTCTGCACGATCAGCGCGATGATCATCATCCTGACAGGTATGTACAACGTATCTGACGCAGCAGGCAACCTCATCACAGAAGGGATCCCGGGAAGAGACTACGGCGTACTGTGGGTACAGGATGCTCTGAATGCATCGCTGGGCACATGGTCAGGAAAACTCCTCGCCATCATGATAGCGTTCTTCGTCTTCACGACACTGATCGCTTACTACTACCAGGCTGAGTCCAACGTAAGATATCTCTTCAAGAGCAAGAAAGCTGCTATCTGGACATTCAGATTCGTATACTGCTTCGCATGCCTTGCAGGTATCCTCGTAAACTCCGAAGTCATCTGGTCGATGGGCGACACAGGAGCAGGAACGATGGCATGGGTCAACGTAATCGCTATACTCTTCCTCTCGAAGAAGGCATATACTCTCTGCAAAGACTATGATGATCAGCGTAAAGCGGGCAAAGACCCGATGTTCGATCCGGCTATCCTCGGCATAGACGATGACGAGAAGATCTGGGAGAAATACGTCAAGATCAAGAAGGAAAGAGAGACAGCCTGAGTAAGCAGACAACACTTCCTTTCAGGATATGGAAATGAGATAAGAAGGTAAGTTCGATAAGAGCGCTGTCAATGGCGGCGCTCTTTGCATAGAATTACTCTTTAGAGACAGTGAAAATTATAGAAGATTCGGAAAAATTTTACTCTAAAAAACAATTTCCGCTATAATTATGTTAATATATTACCTATAGAAAATATATGTGAATAATTCGCTCGGCAGGAGCGGGACAGGAGAAGTTGGATATGTATAAGGAAACACTGCGCCCGGCATGGGTCGAAGTCAATCTCGACAATCTTGAGTATAACGTAAATTCTATCAAAAACAGAGTAGGCGACAACGTCGAGTATGTCGGAGTCGTCAAAGCGGACGCTTACGGATGCGGCGCTATAAGATTCGCCGGCAAGCTCAGAGAGCTCGGCTTCAAATGGTTCGCAACGGCTACACTCGGCGAGGCTGTAGAGCTGAAGCAGAACGGTTTTGAAAACGAAGAGGTCATCGTCCTCGGTCTTTCCAGCCCTATGAACGCGGATACGATCGTTGAATACGACATCATCCCGGCTACGGATTCTTATGAATTCGCAAAGGCTCTTTCCGATGAAGCGGAAAAGCAGGGCAAGACGGCGAGAGGCATCATTGCCTTCGACACAGGCATGGGCAGGATAGGATACAGGTTCGATGAGGAGTATGTTCCTGAGATCAAGAAGATGGATGAGCTTCCGGCATTCGAGTATGTAGGCATGTTCTCTCATATGTCGGATGCGGACAACACTGACAAAGCCTATTCCGAGTATCAGCTCGAGAATTATAAGAATATCATAGAGACTCTCGAAGCTCACGGCATCGATATGAAGGTGAAGAGTTTCGCCAACAGCGCATCGTGCATCGACCTTCCGGAGACATATTACACACATGTCCGTCCGGGGATCGCGATGTACGGACACTATTCAATGGATGAGACATGCAAAGATCTTGTTCCGCTGAAGATCGTCATGCAGGTCAAAGCCAACATCATGAAGATCAAGGAAGTCGAAGAGGGCGATTCGGTCGGATACGGCCGCAAATACCGCGCTCCGGGAAAGAGAAAGATCGCTACGTGCAATGTAGGCTACGCAGACGGCTACCCGAGGATGTGGTCGCCGAACGCAAGAGTCATCGTCAACGGAGTATATGCTCCTGTTGCGGGCAACATCTGCATGGACCAGTTCATGATAGATGTAACTGACGTTCCCGATGTCAAAGTGGGCGATGAGGTCATTCTGATGGGGGAAGACGGCGATCTGAAGATCACGGCAGAAGAGATCGGTCAGGCGACAGGAACTATCCACAACGAAGTCATCGCTGCATTCGGCCAGAGACTTCCTAGAGTATACATAGGAGGTTGAGTCAGGAAGGTTGACAGACGGCCGAAATAATGCTAACATAGGTCGTTGTCTAAATCTACCCGCATCCCGGTTTCCCGAAAACTCCGGCGGAACACCTAGAGCGGGCGTATGAAAAAAAGGAGAAAGAAAAATGATCACAAAAGAAAAGAAAGCAGAGATCATGAAAGAGTATGCTCTCAAAGAAGGTGACACGGGTTCGCCCGAAGTACAGGTAGCTATCCTGACATACAGGATCAATGACCTGAACGAACACCTGAAGGTACACAAGAAGGACCACCACTCCAGAAGAGGACTTCTGAAGATGGTAGGACAGAGAAGAAACCTTCTCAACTATCTGAAGGACAAGGATCTTGAGAGATACAGAAGTCTCATAGCTCGTCTGGGCCTGAGAAAGTAAGAAAAATATCAGCGAGGAGGACCTCCTCGCTTTTATTTGTATAAAGCACAATCCGGTGCTTTTTGTAGGATATTATCAGGAGGTAGTTGATAATATGAAGTTTGAAGATTATAAAGTTTTCAGAACAGCTGTAGGTGGAAGACTGCTCGAACTGGAGATAGGAAAAGTATGCGAGCAGGCGAACGGCCAGGTAATGGTCCGTTACGGAGATACTGTCGTCAACGTTACGGCATGTATGTCCAAGGAAAGAAGAGACGTGGATTTCTTCCCGCTCAGCTGCGATTACGAAGAGAAGATGTATGCTGCAGGCAAGATCCCGGGAGGATACATCAAGCGTGAAGGAAGACCGAGCGAAAAGGCTACGCTTACATCGCGTCTTATCGACAGACCGCTCCGTCCGCTTTTCCCGAAGGGCCTCTACAATGACGTACAGGTCGTAGCAACAGTCCTTTCCATGGACCACGATGCTTCTTCGGAGTTCGCGGCAATGATCGGTTCGAGCGTTGCGCTTGCCATCTCGGATATCCCGTGGGACGGTCCGACAGGTTCGGTCGTCATCGGCCGCGTTGACGGAGAACTGATCGTCAACCCGGATCTGGCGCAGAGAGAAGCGAGCGACATTTCGCTTACTGTAGCCGGCACGAAAGAAGCCATCATGATGGTCGAAGCCGGAGCCAATGAAGTTCCCGAAGAAGAGATGCTCGACGCCATCATGTTCGCACATGAAGAGATCAAGAAGATCGTCGCGTTCATCGACGATGTAGTAGCCGAGGTAGGAAAGCCGAAGCAGGAGATCGAGCTCGAGACAGTTCCTGAAGAGATCGACCAGGCTGTAAGAGAGTTCGCTACAGAGAAGATGCGCGAGGCTGTTCACACAGAAGAAAAGCAGGAAAGGCTCGACAACATGGACGCTGTAGAAGTCGAGACCCAGGAGCACTTCGAGGAGATCTTCCCAGAGTGTGAAAAGCAGATCGGCGACGTTCTTTATCAGATAACCAAGGAACAGGTCAGAAGCCTCATCCTCGATGACGGCATCAGACCGGACAACCGTACTTACAAAGAGATCAGGCCGGTATGGGTAGAGGCAGGTCTTCTTCCCAGAACGCACGGCAGCGGTCTTTTCAAGCGCGGCCAGACTCAGGCTCTGTCCGTCGCTACTCTCGGAACGCTCAGCGAAGGCCAGAGACTCGACGGCATCAGCGAGCAGACTGAGAAGAGATATATGCATCACTACAACTTCCCCGGATATTCCGTAGGTGAAACAAGACCGATCAGAAGCCCGGGAAGAAGAGAGATCGGACACGGAGCTCTCGCAGAGCGTGCTCTGCTCCCTGTACTTCCGTCCAAGGAAGAGTTCCCGTATGCGATCAGAGTGGTCAGTGAGATCCTTTCATCCAACGGATCGAGCTCGATGGCTTCCACATGCGGCAGCACGATGGCTCTCATGGACGCCGGCGTTCCGATCAAGGCTCCTGTTGCGGGCATCGCAATGGGCCTCGTAGAGAGGATCGAAGAGGACGGATCGCAGAAGATCGCCATCCTTTCCGATATCCAGGGAATGGAAGACTTCCTCGGAGACATGGACTTCAAGGTCACAGGAACGGAAAAGGGCGTTACAGCCATGCAGATGGACATCAAGGTCCACGGTCTTTCCAAGGAGATCCTCCAGGAAGCTCTCGCACAGGCAAGAGAAGGCCGTATGCAGATCATGAAGGAGATGCTCGACGAGCTCGCAGAGCCGAGAAAAGAGCTTTCACCGTACGCTCCGAGGATCATCACTATGCACATCGATCCGGACAAGATCCGCATAGTCATCGGACCGGGCGGAAAGACGATCCAGGGCATCGTAGAGGAGACCGGCGCGAAGATCGACATCGAAGACGACGGAACTGTTTACATCGCATCTGTCGACGGAGAGTCGGCTAAGAAGGCTGTAGAGATGGTAGAACTCCTCACAGCTGAGGTAGAGGTCGGAAAGGTATACGAAGGAACGGTCAAGAGGATCATGAACTTCGGAGCCTTCATCGAGATCCTGCCGGGCCAGGAGGGACTGCTCCACATTTCGAAGATGGCCAAAGAAAGAGTAGAAAAGGTCGAAGATGTAATGAACATCGGAGACAAGGTCACTGTAAAAGTCACGGAAATAGACAGTCAGGACCGTATAAACTTGTCGCGTAAGGAATTACTCTAAACCAGCCTTGCGCAGCCGAGCTGAATAGAACGGGGCTGACATGATCAGCCCTGTTTCTTTCTATCAGGATAAATGAAGGTGAAAAAATGATCAGCATCGAAGAAACGCAGGATCTGCTTGATGAAATAGCAGAGAGCCTGCCGCCAGAATTCTATAACGATCTGAACGGAGGGATACTTCTTCTCCCGGAAGAAAAGCAGAGTCCGTATTCAGTTGACGGAGATCTTTGGATACTGGGCGAATACCAGCGCGGCGGGATGATGGGGCGCCTCATCAAGATATATTACGGATCCTTCGCGCGCATGTTTCCGAATGCTCCGAAGGAAAGGATAGCCGCCCAGCTCAGGGAGACGCTTCTCCATGAATTCACTCACCATCTTGAATCTCTTGCGGGCGAGCGCGGACTCGAGGTATGGGATGAAGAGCAGCTCGCAAGGTATTTTGAAAGAAAGAACCGCTGAGGCAAAGTTTTAATGAATTTCTAATCGTTTTGATATAATATAGCGGACAGCAGGGAGTATAATACAGGCAGGAATAAGAACAGGAAAGACATAATATGAGTGAGATAGAATCAAAACACAACGATCATAAGGTGATGAACGCAGTCAAATCGATCAGGTGGCTCATTTTCTGGGTATCACTTGCAATGATCTTCAACGCGGGAGTCTACTATTTCTACGGACACGAAAAGGCGATCGAGTTCCTCGGCGGATATCTTATAGAATTCTCGCTGAGCATCGATAACGTCTTCGTATTCCTCATGATCTTCATGAGCTTCGGCATAACGGAACACGCGCAGCACAGGGTGCTCGGATGGGGCATACTGGGCGCGATAGTTCTCAGATTCTTCTTCATATTCTTCGGAGTATCCGTTGTCAACAAATTCGAGTGGGTGCTCTACATATTCGGCGTGATGCTTCTCTTCAGCGGCGCGAAGATGTTCAGGAACGAAGATGAAGAAAAGGACCCGCATGACAGCAGGATACTGAAGATGATCTCAAAGATCATACCGATGACGAAGTATTTCGTCGATGAAAAGTTCTTTACGAAGGAGAACGGAAAGCGCATCGCGACGCCGCTTCTCGGCGTCCTCATACTGATCGAGAGCTCAGACATCATGTTCGCTATCGATTCGGTGCCTGCGGTGCTTTCGATCTCGCGCGATCTCATGATCGTATACTCGTCCAACATATTCGCGATACTCGGACTCAGACAGCTTTACTTCGTAATAGAGCATGTCCAGGAGAGGTTCGCTTACGTGAAGTACGGCGTAGCCGTCATCCTGATATTCACAGGACTCAAGATGATCTCAGGCATAATAGACATCCATATCTCCACACCGGTGTCTATCTGCTTCATACTGCTGACTCTGATCATCAGCATAATCGCTTCCATGATCATCTCGAAGAGGAAGGCAAAAGTCCAGCAGTAAGAGCAGCAAGCTGAATCACTTTTCTGACTATAATGAAAAGTCCTTGACATAACTTCTGATAGTGATACAATGATTTGGACATCGAAAAAACGATGTAAGTTACAACTGAATGATCCCCAAGGCGTTGAAGGAAATGTTGATCGTCGATGAAGTAGCGATACAGAGAGGAGCCGGCTGCTGAGAGGCCCATCGCGAAAGTACGGTCATGTATCACTCCGGAGCCAATACCAAATTAAGTGGCTGTGATGGCAGCAAACTAGGGTGGTACCGCGGTTAAAAATGATAATCGTCCCTAATCTTAAGATTGGGGATTTTTTTTAGCAAAGGAGAGGAAGCATGTACAACAATCTATCGACAAAGCCTGTTGGCGAAAACGAATTAGAACGGGCGACAAAATGGAAGGAGGACGACCTCCTGAAACAATGCTATGACGCCCGCGAAGGAAACGAATCCTTCGTATGGGTAGAAGGTCCTCCGACGGCTAACGGCCGTCCGGGCATACATCACGCGATGGCAAGAACTCTTAAGGATTCCGTGATCAAGTACAAGATCATGAAAGGTTACCAGTGCTGGCCGAGAGCCGGCTGGGACACACACGGTCTTCCGGTAGAGCTCGAAGTCGAGAAGGAACTCGGCTTCAACAACAAGTTCGAGATCGAGAACTACGGTATCGAAAAGTTCAACAAGAAATGTAAGGAATCCGTATTCAAGTACGTAAGCGACTGGGAAGACCTCAGCCTCCGTCTTGGTATGACGATCGATCTTGAAGACTCCTACATCACATTCGACAACAACTACATCGAAACAGGATGGCATGTTCTGAAGAGCACATTCGACAGAGGACTCCTGTTCGAAGGATACAAAGTAGTTCCGTGGTGCCCGAGATGCGGAACAGGTCTTGCTTCCCACGAAGTAGCTCTCGGCTACCAGGAAGACGATGTCCTGACGCTTACATGCAAATTCAGGAAGAAGGGCACAGAGAACGAATACTTCCTCGCATGGACGACAACGGCATGGACACTTTACTCCAACGTTGCGATCATGGTACACCCCGAGCTCACATACGTATGGGCGAAGATGCTGAACGGTCCGCACGAAGGATGCATCCTCTGCGTAGCTGAAGGAGCTGCAGACAGAGTGCTTGGAGCAGGAAACTACGAAGTAGTCAGAACGGAAAAAGGTAAGGACCTCGAAAATCAGGAATACGAGACGATATTCCCCGAAGCCAATGTTCCTGAAGGAAACAAATTCAAAGTCATCTGCGGCGACTTCGTAGTAGACACAGACGGTACAGGCCTCGTTCACTCGGCGCCTGCATTCGGTGAAGACGACTATATCACAGGCCAGAAGTACGACATCGTATTCTTCCAGCCGGTAGACCTCGAAGGAAAGTTCACAGAGGGTCCGTGGAAGGGACACTTCATCATGGAAGACGGTCTCGCGGTAGAGATCATGAAATACCTCGGTGAAGAGAAGGTATATGA
Source organism: uncultured Bacillota bacterium (assembly GCA_946545145.1). Lineage (GTDB taxonomy): Bacteria > Bacillota > Clostridia > Peptostreptococcales > Anaerovoracaceae > UBA3738. Next base: position 9,921 of record CAMNNG010000002.1, on the reverse strand, counting down.
CAAAGAAACTATAGCTCATAACTATCCGCACTGCTGGAGATGCCAGACTCCGCTCGTTTACTATGCTAACCGCAGCTGGTACATCGGCATGAGCCAGCTCAAGGACGAGCTCGTAGCGAACAACAATACAGTCAACTGGTGGCCGCCCTATGTCGGCGACAAGAGATTCGGCAACTGGCTTGCTGACGTCAAAGACTGGGCTATCTCCAGAAACAGATACTGGGGAACACCGATCCCGATCTGGAGATGCGAATGCGGTCATCTTGAGTGCGTAGGAAGCAGAAAGGAACTCGTGGAAAAGGTTATCGAAGACATCGACGAGTCGATCGAACTGCACAGACCGTATGTGGACGACGTCCACCTCACATGTCCTGAGTGCGGCAAGGTGATGACGCGTATACCTGAGGTAATGGACTGCTGGTTCGACTCGGGCTGCGCTCCGTTCGCCCAGTGGCACTGGCCGTTCGAGAACGAATCCGACTTCGATACAGACAGATTCCCGGCTGACTTTATCTGCGAAGGTATCGACCAGACAAGAGGATGGTTCTATTCGCTTATGGCCGTATCTACGCTCATGAAGGGCAAGGCTCCCTACAAGAACGTACTCGTCAACGACCTCATCCTCGACAAGAACGGCAAGAAGATGTCGAAGTCGAGAGGCAACACTGTCAGCCCGTTCGAACTCTTCGAGAAGTACGGCGCGGACGCAGCGAAGTGGTACCTCGTATCCGTATCGCCGGCATGGACTCCGACTAAGTTCGACGAAGACGGCCTCAAAGACACAGTAAGCAAATTCTTCGGTACTCTGAAGAACGTATATAACTTCTTCGTACTCTACAGCAACCAGGACGACGTAGACTGCGCTTCCCTGGACGTACCGTATGAGAAGAGACCTGAGCTCGACAGATGGATCCTCAGCAAGTACAACCGTCTGGTCGAAACAGTCACATACGAGATGGATCACTACGATCACATGAAGACTGTAAGAGCTATCCAGGACTTCGTAACAGAAGACCTCTCCAACTGGTACATCAGAAGAGCGCGCCGCAGATTCTGGGGCAGTGAGATGACGGACGACAAGAAGGCCGTATACAAGACGACTTACGAAGTGCTCGTAGGAATATCCAAGCTCATGGCTCCTATCGCATGCTTCCTGGCTGACGAGATGTACACGAACCTCACAGGCGAGTACTCCGTACATCTGGCAGACTTCCCGGTAGCTGACACGAGCATGATCGACGTTGCCGCTGAAGACAGGATGGAAACGCTCAGAACTATCGTAAGCCTCGGCCGCGGAGCCCGTGAGAAGGAAAAGCTGAAGGTAAGACAGCCGCTCAGCGCTATGCTCCTCGACTCCTCGCTCGAAGAGACAGTTGGCGATCTCGCACCGCTGATGAAGGACGAGCTGAACGTCAAGGAAGTACAGTTCGTTGACGATATCAGAAACTATATGTCATATGAGCTCAAGCCGAACTTCAAGGCTGCAGGCCCGGCTCTTGGAAGCAAGGTCAAGGCATTCGGCCAGGCTCTCTCGAAGGTGGATCCTGAGTCGTTCGTACGCGAACTCGATAACGGCTGCACTCTTGATCTCGACGGTGATCAGGTCGCTATCAGCAAAGACCTCGTCGATGTACGCATCATCGGTAAGGAAGGCTATGCTGTAGGCGTAGAAAGCGGAATCTCCGTAGCTCTCGCGACAGAGCTTACTCAGGAGCTCATCGATGAAGGACTTGCAAGAGAAGTCATCTCCAAGGTCCAGCAGATGAGAAAGCAGAAGAACCTCGAGATGATGGACAACATCACTCTCACGCTCGATGCTGACGACGAAGTCAAGGCTGCAGTAGAACTGTTCAAGGACTACATCATGACTGAGACGCTCGCTAAGGACATCGCATTTGCGGCTGCTGAGGATACATACAAGATCAACGGCCACAAGACGGGCATCGCAATAGAGAAAGCGTGATCCAGGGCGCATGATCGATATCAGAAGTCTTGAGATCAAAGAAATATGCGAACTGTCGGAAGCCCTCGGCGAAAAGGCATTCAGAGGAAAACAGATCTCTGAGTGGCTCTGCCGGGGAGCTTCCTCTTTCGGTGAGATGACGAATCTTCCCGCTTCCTTCAGAGCGAAGCTGGAAGAAAGCTGCAGGATATCGGGCCTCGAAGTCCTCAGAAGACTGAAGTCCAAAGACGGCACGCAGAAGTTTCTCTACGGCCTGGACGATGGAAACGCCATCGAGACCGTCTTCATGAAGTACAAATACGGAAATTCCATCTGCATATCGTCCCAGGCGGGATGCAGGATGGGATGTGTTTTCTGCGCTTCGGGAAAGAACGGACTCTCGCGCGATCTGACCCCGGGAGAAATGGCCGGACAGATCCAGGTGACGCAGGCTCTGTGCTGCGGCGAAGGTGAAAGGATCAGCCACGTCGTCGTTATGGGCACGGGCGAACCCTTCGACAATTATGAGAACGTCAGGAAATTCGTCAGGCTCATCAATCAGGAGAAGGGCCTTGGCATAGGCCACAGGAACATCACGATATCCACATGCGGCATCGTACCGAGGATAGCGGATATGGCCTCCGATATGCCTCAGGTCAACCTTGCTATCTCGCTGCATGCGCCCAATGATGCGATAAGGCGCGGGATCATGCCGATAGCGAACAAATATCCTGTAAGCGAACTCATAGACGCCTGCAGGAGTTATGCTGAAAAGACGCACAGAAGAGTGACGTTCGAATACGCCGTCACCAAGGGCGTCAACGACAGCGACGAATGCATACGTGAGCTGGCATCGCTCTTAAGAGGCATGCTTTGCCACGTCAATCTAATTCCTCTCAATCCAATAGAGGAGGGTGCACTTGAAAGCCCGGGAAGAAAGCGTGCGGAGGAGATCCGCGAAATGCTTGAAAGTCTGGGAATACCGGCTACCGTAAGGCGTACGCTGGGAAGCGATATAGATGCTTCCTGCGGTCAGCTCAGACTTTCGCAGAGCAGCCGGGACACAATATAAACTATACATCGTTACAGAAATCACATTGTCACGCTACGCAAGTTAGTGTATAATTGTAAAAAATGCGAGGCGATGGAAAAGGAGGGCAGAATTATGGTGAAATTACTGGTCGGACATAAAGGAAGCGGCAAGACGAAGCAGATGATCGAACTGGCTAACGATCTTGTAGAAAACAGTCACGGATCAATCGTATTCATAAATAAAGACAGCAGACTAACATTCGATCTCAAACATAAGATCAGAGTGGTATGCATGGAGGACTTCCCGCATATCACGAACAGTGATGAATATATCGGCTTCATTTACGGAATCATCAGTTCCGACCACGATATAGACACTATGTTCATCGACGGCATACTCAAACATGCCGATGTATCGCTGGGAAATCTGCCTGAGTTCATTGAAAGACTCAAGAAGATCTCAGAAATGTTCAGTCTCGACTTCATCGTCAGCCTCTCTGCTGAGATGGAAGAGATGATCGGAGTCGATTTCTCCGGTCTCGAAGTTCTGAACTAAGAACGAAGTCAATAACAAAGCAGGCGGTGCCGGGTGCATCGCCTTTTTTAAAACGCAGCAGGGGCCGTAAGCTTTTGCTGCGGGAAGAGGAAAGTCATGAAAGATATCACTATAGACGATATATGTGAAGTGTATACACACAGAAGGCCCGGTTTTGTCGGCAAGCACAGGAGCTACTCGATCCTGATGCCGCTGGTCGAATTTGAAGACGGTCTTCATTTTCTTTTCGAGCTGAGATCGTCGAAGCTCGACAGGCAGCCGGGAGAGGTCTGCTTCCCCGGAGGCGCTATCGAGGATGGCGAGACGCCCATGCAGGCCGCGATCAGGGAGACCATGGAGGAGCTCGGCATCGAGAGGAAGGATATAACGATCATCAACAAGGCTGACAGTCTCCAGTCCCACGCAAACATACTGCTCTACAGCTATATCGGCCTTATCAAGATAGACGATATGCACATCAGCGAGGATGAGGTCGATGAGATCTTCACCGTGCCCCTATCCTTCTTCATGAACAACGAACCGGATATAGAGCAGGCATCGGTCATCCAGAAGGTGAGCGATGATTTCCCATACGAAAAGATCAAATTCCCCAAAGGCTACAAATGGGCAAAGGCCAAGAACGATATACCGATATATGAATATGAAGACAAGATCATCTGGGGTCTTACAGGAAGACTCGTCCATGACTTTGTCGAAGTGATGAAAGGAGAAAGACCATGATATACAGGATCGCAGGCTGTCAGATGATGCCTTCGGAAGATATCAGGGTGAGCCGTGAACGCTTTGAAAAGGCGGCGCGTGAAGCTGCTGCAGGCGGAGCAGAAGTGCTTGTATTTCCGGAGATGTGGACATGCCCGTACATAGGCGAACTCTTCGCGAAGAACAAGGAGCCTCAGGGCGGAGAGACCTTCACGATGATGGCGGATCTCGCAAAGGAGCTCGGCGTATACATTTTCGGCGGCAGCATGCCGGAAGAGGACGGAGATAAGGTGTACAACACATGCTACGTCTTCGATCCTGAAGGTAACCTCATCGGAAAGCACAGAAAAGCCCATCTCTTCGATGTAGACATCAAGGGCGGCATCACGTTCACTGAATCGAACTATGTCGGCCGCGGAGACAAGGCGACAGTCGTCGACACGAAGTTTGGAAAGATAGGCGTAGCCATCTGCTTCGATATCAGGTTCGCCGAATTCTCGAGGAAGATGGTCAAAGAGGGCGCTGAGGTCATCGTGCTTCCTGCCGCTTTCAACCTGACGACAGGTCCGGCGCACTGGGAGCTTTCGATAAGGATGAGGGCTACGGACAACCAGGTATACTTCATGGGTGTCCAGCCGGCCAGAGACCCGGACTGCAAGTTCAAGGCCTGGGGCCACTCGACAGTAAGCGATCCCTTCGGCGTCATCATCGATACGATAGATGAGAACGAAGGCATAATCTACTGCGACGTAGATACCGACAGAATAGCGAGCGTAAGAGAAGAGCTTCCGATCCTCAGCGCTATGAGACCGGAGCTTTACTAGTTGATTATTGTTGGAGGATAGATAATGAGTCTTCTTGCGGACCTTCCGCGTCTGATCGAAGAGAGCAGAGCAGCATTTGAAGAAGCAGGCGTGCCCGAGCTGACCGTCCATGAAAAGAACGGAAGCAGCGGCAGCATGCTTGCTTTGTGTGACAGTATTTCTTTCTCGAAGTTCCTGCTTTCGAAAGGTCTTGCAGGCAAGATCAGCACCATCTATATGGACCCGCCGTTCCTCTCAGGAAGCGACTACTCAGCGAGGCTCAGCGGACCGGGCGGAAAGAGCATCAGCCATCATGCTTACTCCGACAGGTGGACGAACGATGAGGAAGGCTACATCAGGATGCTCTGCAGCGCTCTTTGGGGCGCGAAGAGCCTGGTCAGTCCGCAGGGAAGCGTCTTCCTTCATCTTGACTGGCACTTCGTCCATTACATGAAGATCTGCATGGATGAGATCTTCGGCCGCGAGAACTTCATCAATGAGATCATCTGGCAGTACAAGTCGGGCGGAAGCTCGAAGAAGCACTTCGCCAGAAAGCACGATACGATACTGATGTACGGCTCGTCCAAAGACCACTACTTCGACATTCCGAAGGAAAAGTCATATAACCGCGGGATGAAGCCGTATCACTTCAAAGGCGTCGATGAATATGAGGACGAGAACGGCTGGTATACGCTCGTCAACATGAAGGACGTCTGGGCGATAGACATGGTCGGAAGGACGTCATCGGAGAGGACCGGGTATGCTACTCAGAAGCCTGAAGCCCTCCTCGACAGGATAATCAGATGTTCTTCAGCCGAGGGCGACATCTGCGCCGATCTGTTCTGTGGTTCGGGAACGCTCCCGGTGTGCGCAGCAAAGAGCGGCAGACGCTTCTTCGCCTGCGATACAGGAAAGCTTGCGATCAGCATCACTAAAAAGCGTCTCTATGACGAAGGAGCCAAGTTCATCTATTACGCCGGCGAGGATTACAGCGGAGGCGGAAAGATCGATGCCGAAGTCACCACCTCGGAAGACGGCAGGGATATAAAAATCACCGGCTACACTCCGGACCTTACATATATCGATCTCAATGAAAAGGACGAGGCTCTGTTCCGGGATATGACGCCGGAGGACGGGCTTGCCCTTATCGAGTCGGTCAGCATAGATCCCGGATATGACGGATCCGTACAGGAGCCTGCGATATATAGAGTGAAGACGAAGGGCGCTATCGACCTTGAAGCAAGCGTAGGAAGCGAAGGGAAGATCAGCATAGTCGTCTCCGACATATTCGGCCTTGAGTCACAGCTAATAATCTCATAAGAACAAACCGATAATGCGAAATAAAAAACTGCAGATGCCTGCAGTTTTTCTTGTATGATGTATGTCGATATATGTCCGTGATCTATATCTCGATCTCTTTGTTGTCTTTGTCCACGATCTGGATCTTCGTCTCAGCTCCGAGATAGGCGGCAGTCTTTTCGGCAAGCGTTTCGATCGCAGCCTTGAGGTCGTCTTCTCTTGAGGGGTCGACGCATTCTATGATGAGGAAGGCGTTGACCGTATCGTCAGTAAGCATCGTCCTCTGTCCGTCGCGCCAGTTCCAGCATCTGCAGACAGCGCCCAGGTCGTCCTTGTAGATGACCTCTCCCGGAAGAGCGGGCTGCGGCTCTTCATCGCCGAGCGCCAGAAAGTCTTCTCCGCCTTCAGCTACAGTGAGAAGAAGGTCTCCTGCAAAGTGGTCTATATCCTCTCCGCCGACAGGAAGGGCGAAGGAGAGAGATACTGCGTTGTATATGTCGACTATGGGATTGATGCTGCCGACAGGGTTTCCCTTGTCGACTCTCTTCAGCATCGCCTCGATAGAGGAGCGGACGCCTTTTTTGGTCTTGAACTTTCTGAAGGCCTCGCGCCATACTGCGATAACGCTGTTTTCGCTGAAGACATCGGCTGTGAGATATTCTTTCGATTTCGCGAAGCTTGCTTCGAGATCGCTTTTGATCTTTGCAGCTGTTTCGTCGGATATCCCGTTCGATATGCCTTTTGCCGTTACTATACCGATCTTCGTGTCCGGGAAGATCTCCCAGAAAGCATCTGTCGTTACGAATCTTGTCATGTAGTCTTTCCTCCTAGAAATATCTGAATACGCCTCTTACCTTACCGAGAATGGTGACGTCCTTGACGATGATGGGGGACATCGATGAATTCTCGGGCTGGAGACGAACGTGGTCGTCTTCTCTGTAGAATGTCTTGACTGTGGCCTCGCTCTCAAAGCCGTCTATCATTGCAACTACTATATCGCCGTTGCGCGCGGTGCTCTGCTGTTCTACCAGAATGAGATCGCCGTCCATTATACCTGCTTCGACCATGCTCTCGCCCTTGACCTTGAGCATGAAGTTGTCGGCTCCTCTGGATACGTATCTCGCCGGAAGAGGGAAGCTCTCCTCTATGTTCTGCTCCGCAAGGATAGGTGTTCCGGCTGCGATGCTGCCGACGATGGGGATGTCAACGACATCAGTCCTCTCAACGCCGTCCTTTTTGAATCCGTCTGCGTTGGGCACATCGTCAACGATGTTGAGCGCCCTGGGCTTTGACGGGTCTTTGATGATGTAGCCGGCATTGACGAGGTTTTCGATATCCTTGTGGACCGTCGATGTCGATTTGATACCGAGAGCCTGGCAGATCTCCCTGACTGTCGGGGGATATCCTTTCTGGCGTATCTCTTTTTTCATAAATGAAAGTATGTTCTTTTCTCTTTCTTTTATATTCTTCATTTTCCTGTTCCTTTTCGATCATGGACCATATGTTCACTTTGTTTGGAATAAGGATATCATAAAAAGAACAAAATGTAAACGCATGTTCTTTATTTACTATCTTTTTCTTGGTAATAGTTATATGCTATAATCTGAACAAGGAAAGCACACACTGAAAAAATGGAGGAGAAAAATGTCATTCAAATTGTTAAAAGGGGAGCCACAGATCGAGCTGACCGCAAACACTGAGGATGCTGCTTTTGAGAAGCATGTTCCGGCAGTAGAGATCGACGGCAACATTGTCACGGTCACAGTTGGCGAAGTCGAGCATCCGATGCTGGATGCGCATTATATCCAGTTCATCTATCTTGAAACAGAGGACGGAGGGCAGATGAAAGTACTTGCTCCGGGCGATGCGCCGAAGGCTGTATTCGACCTGGACGGATCGATACCGGTAGCTGTATATGAGCTATGCAATCTTCACGGACTGTGGAAAAAGGAACTGTAAAATATTTCTTGACAAACAGACCTATAGGTTATATCATAAGCGGGTAACTGAAGAAGAAGTTATCCGCTTCTCACCTTATCGGCGCAGGCTGGTTCGGTCAATAGAACTAAAAAAACAATGGTTTTTTCTTGTTTTGGAGCGGATATTTATCCGCTTATTTTTATGCAGGGAGGTGCTTTAAGATTAGTAAAAACAACAGGCAGATCAACGATGAGATAAGAGCCCCGAAACTGAGGGTCATCTCTGATACAGGCGAACAGCTCGGTATCATGACACGTGAGGAGGCCATGAGGATCTCTGAACAGAAGAACCTTGACCTTGTTTGTGTGTCGCCGAATGCTGATCCACCCGTTTGCAAAATACTCGATTACGGCAAGTATCGCTACGAACTGCAGAAGAGAGAAAAAGAAGCAAGAAAAAAGCAGTCACAGGCGCAGGTCAAGGAAATAAGACTCAGCACTTTCATCGAGGAACACGATATAGGCGTCAAAGCCAAGACTGCCGAAAAGTTCCTCAAGAACGGAGACAAGGTCAAAGTGACGCTCCGCTTCCGCGGCCGTGAACGTGATTACAAGTCGCGCGGCTTCGAAGTGATGGACAGATTCGCTGAATGTGTCAGTGAAGTGGCTGATGTCGAAAAGAAACCGAAATTCGAAGGCAGGAGCCTGACGATGTTCCTGTCACCGAAGTCGAACAAGTAGCTATCAATTAAAGGAGGCAAATAATAATGGCAAACAAAATGAAGTCTCACAGAGGCGCATGCAAGAGATTCAAGAAAACAGGTTCCGGAAAACTCAAGAGGAACAAAGCTTACAAGAGTCACATCCTGACAAAGAAGAGCCAGAAGAGAAAGAGAGGACTCAGAAAGGCAACGACATTGACAAGTGCAGATCTCAAGAGAATCAAGAGATCGATGGGACAGTAAGCAGGGAGGTTTATACAAATGGCAAGAGTAAAAAAAGGCGTCAACGCGCACAAGAGACATAAGAAAATACTGAAGCAGGCAAAGGGCTTCTACGGACAGAAGAGCAAGGTCTTCAGAGCAGCCAATCCTGCTGTAATGAGATCGCTCAGAAGTGCATATGTAGGAAGAAAGAACAGGAAGAGAGAATACAGAAGAATGTGGATCGCCCGTATCAACGCAGGTGCGAGAATGAACGGCATTTCCTACAGCAGACTTATGAACGGCCTGAAGGTTTCCGGTATCGAGATCAACAGAAAGATGCTGGCTGAGATGGCTATCCATGATGAGGCTGCATTCGCAAAACTGTGCGAGACAGCAAAGAACGCTGTTAAATAACAGAATAATTTAAGGAACGAATGTTATATGTATCATCTGAGACGTTATCAGATGATACATTCATATAGGAGGCGTTATGAAAAGAGTAAAAACTTTTGCAACGCTCGCAGTGTGCCTCTGCGTAATGATCGTCATGACAGGATGCGGCATGAGCACGGCATACAACGGGGTGGATACTTCCGAATACATCAAACTCGGAAAGTACAAGGGACTCGAAGTCAAATCCTTCTCAGTGAAGGTGACGGACAAGGAAGTTAGCGAGAGAATCAAGGAGAACCGCAAGGCAAAGGCCGAGCAGGTCGATTCAACTGAAGGCACGGTCAAGGACGGC
>CAMNNG010000001.1 GCA_946545145.1 uncultured Bacillota bacterium | reverse complement strand
CGTCGAGCAGCTGGAGCAGGATGTTGAATACATCCGGGTGGGCCTTTTCGATCTCGTCAAAGAGTATGACGCTGTAAGGCTTTCTTCTGACCGCCTCAGTAAGCTGGCCGCCTTCGTCATATCCCACATATCCCGGAGGAGCTCCTACCAGTCTGGAGACGGAGTGCTTTTCCATGTATTCGGACATATCTATCCTGATCATGTTCCTTTCGGTATCGAACAGTGCTTCGGAAAGCGCCTTCGCGAGCTCTGTCTTGCCGACGCCTGTAGGTCCGAGGAAGATGAACGATCCTATCGGTCTGTTCTCAGCCTTCAGGCCTGCCCTCGCTCTGAGGATAGCCTCGCTGACTGCTGTGACCGCCTCGTCCTGTCCGATGACCCTTTCGTGGAGGATGTCAGGCAGATGCAGGAGTTTTTCTCTTTCTGTCTCTACCAGTTTGCTGACCGGTATTCCTGTCCATGCGGAGATGACCTCTGCGATCTCCTCGTCGTCGACCTCTTCCTTGAGGAGCCTGTTCTCCTTTGCCTCGGCCGCCTCTTCCTTGTCCTCAGCGAGCTGCTTTTCGAGCTCCGGAAGAGTTCCGTATTTCAGCTCTGCGAGCTTTTCGAGGTCATAAGCCCTCTCCGCCTTTTCGATCTGGAGTTTGACCTCTTCGATCTTTTCCTTCGTCTGTTTGACTTCGGTGATGGCGTTCTTCTCGCTCTCCCACTGGGCTCTCATCGAGTCGTTCTCTTCGTGGAGTTCAGCGAGCTCCTGCTCTATCTTTTCGAGACGCTGCGCGGAGACTCCCTCTTCTTCCTTCGAGAGTGCCTGTCTTTCGATTTCGAGCTGCATTATCTTTCTGTTGATCTGGTCGAGTTCGGCCGGCATGCTGTCGATCTCTGTCCTGATCTTCGATGCCGCCTCGTCCATAAGGTCGATGGCCTTGTCAGGCAGGAAGCGGTCGCTGATGTATCTGTCGGAAAGAGTAGCGCATGCGATCAGGGCGTTGTCCGTGATCTTGACGCCGTGATGCACTTCGAATCTTTCCTTCAGCCCTCTGAGTATGGATATGGTATCCTCTACAGTCGGCTGGTCTATGAGCACCTTCTGGAAACGTCTCTCCAGAGCCGCGTCCTTTTCGATATATTTTCTGTATTCGTCGAGAGTCGTCGCGCCTATGCAGTGCAGCTCGCCCCTCGCCAGTTTCGGCTTGAGGAGGTTGCCCGCATCCATCGAGCCTTCCGTCTTTCCGGCTCCTACGATGTTGTGGATCTCATCTATGAACAGAAGGATCCTGCCGTCCGATTTTTCTACTTCGTTCAGAACAGCCTTGAGTCTTTCCTCGAACTCTCCTCTGAACTTCGCGCCTGCGATGAGGGCGCCCATATCGAGGGCATAGATCGTCTTGTCCTTGAGGCCTTCCGGAACGTCCCCGTTCAGTATCCTCTGTGCCAGTCCTTCGACGACGGCCGTCTTGCCGACGCCCGGCTCGCCGATCAGCACCGGGTTGTTCTTCGTCCTTCTGGACAGTATCCTGATCGTGTGTCTGATCTCTTCGTCACGTCCGATGACAGGATCGAGTTTTCCCTGACGGGCCATCTCTACGAGGTCGCGTCCGTACTTTTCGAGAGCCTCGTACTGGTCCTCCGGATTCTGGCTCGTGACCTTGCGGTCTCCTCTTACCTGCTCAAGAGCCTTGAGGAAGGCCTCTCTAGTGATCCCGTACTTTCTGAATATGGCCGATGAAGGCGAGTTCTTTTCATCGATGAGAGCGAGATAAATATGCTCTACGCTGACGAACTCGTCATCGAACTTCTTCGCTTCGTCTTCTGCCGCCAGGAGCACCTGATTGAATCTCCTGGAGGCGTACATGCCGTCTGCTCCACCCTGCACTTTCGGAAGCTTGTCTATCTCAAGCTGGATATCATTGATGACGCTCGCCGCGTCTATCTGCATATATCCCATCAGTCTCGGAATGAGACCGTCCTGCTGCTTCATAAGTGCCATGTGGAGGTGCTCCGCTTCGAGCTGCGGATTCCCGTTCCTCAAAACGATGTCCTGGCTGTCCATAACAGCCTCCTGTGCTTTCTGTGTGAATCTGTCGATTTTCATGGCTTTCACCCCCTTGGTCAATGTTCCTTTCTATTCCTGATCTGTTTTTTCTATCCCGGATCCTATCCCCGGATCCCCCTACGGCTCTATTGTACAACTGCGAAAAACAGATTTCAATACTTTTTTAGCACTCAACGCAAAAGAGTGCTAACAAATTTTTCTGTTCGGTCCTGCCTGTAGCAAAAGACACAAAAACGGAAACCCGGCACCTCCAGAGGAGATGCCGGACTTCACACTGATCCATATATTATATTGAATTGATTTATGTGGACTCATCCGTAAGCTACTTGGTCTTGATGCCTTTCACTTTCGAATAAGAACCATACACATTCTTTCCGTTCACGACAGAATATGCTCTAACTTTATAATAATACATTTTCTTCGATTTGAGGCGGGTATTTTTCCAATATCTTGCCGACGGACCCTTCACGACCTTGACTTTCTTGAAAGTTCCATTCTTCTTTGTCGATCTGTAGATGACATATCCGCGGGCTCCCTTGACCGCCTGCCACGATACCTTGATCTTCTTCTTGCCCTTCTTCAGGGTGACCTTCGCCTTGCCCGGTCTGAACGAACCGTCAAGCGAGAATCCGTAGTACTTTGCGATGACAGCAGCTTCGCTCTTGGCCATCTTGTTCTTGTTCGCATCCTTCATCAGCCATGTGCAGGCCTTCTTGTTCGAATGGAACGAATGCTCTACGATGACTCCCGGGACGTTGACCGACGCGCATCCTCTGAGGACGCCGTACCAGTCCTGACCGTTAGTCGAAAGACGCTTGATCCATACCTGTGGATCCTGCTTTGTGCCCATCGTTTTCTGTACGTTGTAAGCGAGCTGCTTTCCTAGCGGCTGCGCGATCTTGTACAGGGACGGCTTGTACTTGGACGATACTATCGCCAGCGGATAGTCCGCTCTCGATGACGAAGACCAGTTCGAATGGATCGATATGAACAGATCGTATCCCTTCGCCATCTGTCCTCTGTCATATATGTACGGATCGTCGTAGAGACTCTTCTTGGTGAGGCCTACAACGACTCCCGGATATTTTTCGAGTTCAGTCTTGAGTTTTTTAGTAAGCGACCATGTCATCTGGGATTCCCAGTATCCCTTGATGATGCCCTTGTTGTACTTTCCGGCATGGCCTGCATCGAGCATGATGAAAAGGCCGTTCTTCGAATAGTGCACATTGATCTCGTGCGGCTGTCCGTCTCCTTCGATCGTGACCTCTGTCACGGCGCCAAGGTTTTCTCCGTCAAGCATGACCTTGTTGATCGCGTATCCGGAATTCTTCCTGATCTTGAAGACCTTAGTCTCGCCGTAAGGAATAGTTACAGTGCCCTCTGTCAGACCTTTGCCGACACCTGTTACCGTGCCGCCGAAGTGCTCGAGTATTCTATCAGATCTCGTAACGGTGACGATGGAGTCCTGATGCTCTTCTTCTGCCGGATCATCGGCCGGGTCATCTGTTCCCTCGCCAGGCTCTGTTCCTTCGCCGCCTTCACTGGGCTCTGTGTTATCACCTGTGCCGCCTGTCTGATCGTCCGTAACAGCCGTACCGTTTCCGCCATCGCCTGCCAGGGCGCTTACTGTGCCGAAGCTCATCGTGAAGGCCAGGCAAACGATCAGCAGCAGGGCCGTTATCTGTTTTGCACTCTTCCTTTTTTCCATTTCAAACTCTTCCTTCTCTTGATTTTTCTCTTCCAATACCCTCTTTCGGGCTGCCCCTCTTCGGGATACAAAGTATAGCACCCGGCTGCCAGCGAAAATGTGACAGCCGGGTTTTTTTCACAAAAGTTTCACATCAGAACACCTTATCTTCAAGCTCAGAGCCCGCTCCGGTGAAGCAGGCGGTCAGATTATGACCGAAACGAGTATGTTCCAGAAAAAGTCCAGTATCGGGTTCATGATCCTGTCGGTGAAGTCCAGCGCTATCAGGACGAGCAGGATGATGAAACCGTTGTTGTAGACAGTGTACCACCAGTCGTGCTTTCTCAGATCGAACAGCTCGGTCACTACATTGAAACCGTCGAGCGGCGGTATGGGGAGCAGGTTGAACACCATCAGGACAAGGTTGATCCAGATGACGTAGAATATGATCTCGCCTGCCATTCCGACCATTGAATCCATCGAAGGCCATGCGCCTGTCGCAGTGATGAACACCTTGAGGATGATGGTGAACACTATGGCGAGGAGCAGGTTCATCACGACTCCCGCGAGCGATACCATCAGCTCGTCGCGCCTTCTGTTTTTGAAGCTGCGCGGATCGATCTCGACCGGGATGCCCCAGCCGAATCCTACGAACAGGAGAGCTATGAAGCCGATCGGATCTATGTGCGCGAACGGATTCAGAGTCACCCTTCCCTGCAGCCTCGGCGTCGGATCGCCAAGTCTTTCAGCCACGAAGGCATGAGCGAACTCATGGAAAGCGAGTCCTATCACGATGCCCGGAAGGATCAGAAGCTTCGTCATGAACCATCCTGCCGGATCGGACAATATCTGCCTCGACGCGTAATATGCCATGAGCAGCAGTAGCATTATGCTGCCCGGCGAAGTGAATCTTCTCATATATGCTTATTCCTTTCCTCTGCTCATCGAGAGCACGACTCCGGCTGCGCAGATCGCGATGAATATCGCGAATATCACATGTATCGCATGCATCAGCTGGGATGCGGGCACCTCCGCGAGGGCTTCGTTGCCGACCAGAACGCCCATGACTATCGTTACGACGGCCATGCTCGTCGACTGGCCCATGTTCCTCATCGTCGCGACTATCGAGTTCGCGACTCCGAAATCCTTTGGATCCACCCTCGACATGATAGCGTTGACGTTAGGCGATGAGAACATCGCGAAGCCGAATCCCATCATCATCATGATCACGATCACGTAAGCAAGCGGCGAGTCCTCCTGCAGCCTCGACAGAAGCACGAGGCCGACTGTACAGACGGCCATTCCGGCGCTCGCCAGCTTGTACGGCGCTATCCTGTCGGAAAGCCTTCCCATGTACGGGCTGAAAATAGCCTGCATCGCGGGCTGGACTATCAGGAGCAGCCCCGCTGCCTGCGAGCTGAAGCCCATTATCATCTGAAGATAGATGCTGAGAAGGTAGCCGACCGTGAACGTCGCGCCGTAGTTCAGGAAGGCAGCGAGGTTCGAACACAGGAACGGCCTGTCCTCCGTGAACATCTCTATGCGTATGACCGGATCCTCTGCGCGCTTCTCAGTGATCACGAACAGCACTAAGAGCGCAAGACCTGCTATAAGGACGTACCTCGCCCATCCGGCTATCGAAAGATCCGTCAGTCCAATGAGGACCATTATTACCATCGCGAAGTAGAGAGCCGAGCCGCGTGAGTCGAAATGCTCGAGCGGTCCTCCCTCGGCCTTCTTTGGAAGCCCCTTAACCGCTATCGTAAAAGCTGCAGCTGATACGACGGCTGAGGCTATGAATATCGATCTCCATCCGAGATATCCGTTGAGGAGACCGCCTATGACAGGTCCGGTCGAAAGACCGATGTAGGTCGCGGCAGTGCTCTTTCCCAGCACGCTTCCCCTCTGACTGTCCGGAAAAGCGCTCATCAGGATGGCGTTGTTCGTCGAGAATATCATAGCGCCTGCGAATCCCTGCAGGAGCCTCATCGCGAGCAGCATCCATATGCTTACTGAGAAGGCTGCGATAAAGCTTCCTACGCCGAACACGCCTATGGCGAAGATGAACATCCTTCTCCTGCCGGTCAGGTCAGCGATCTTGCCGAGCGGCACGTTCAGCGATGAGACCGCCAGCATATATGCGGTGACGACCCATCCGACTACGGACGCGCCCACACCGAAGTGCGCTTCGATATTCGGGATCGCCAGATTCAGCGAGCTTCCCATGAAGGTAGTAATAAACGCTGTCGTCATGCAGGCGATCAGCGTGTGTTTTTGTTCAGCGTTCATATCAGAGCTTTCTTCTTCCTTCCATTGCCTTGAACAGGGTCATCTCATCGGCATACTCGAGATCGCCTCCGACCGGGATGCCGTGAGCTATCCTGCTCACTTCTATGCCTGACGGCTTGATAAGTTTCGCTATATACATCGCAGTGGCCTCGCCCTCGATGTTCGGGTTCGTGGCCAGGATGACCTCCTTGACATCGTTCTCCTGTAGCCTTACGATAAGCGACCTGAGATTGATATCATCGGGGCCGATGCCCTCCATCGGACTGATGGCGCCGTGAAGGACATGGTAAAGACCGTGGAAGTCCTTGATCCTTTCCATCGCAAGGACGTCTCTTGGATCTTCCACGACGCAGATCACATCGCGCTCTCTGCTCTGGTCAGTGCAGATCGAGCACGGATCTGAGTCCGTCAGATTGCCGCAGACGGAGCAGTACTTCATGTTCCGTCTCGCGTATGTGATGGACTCGGCGATCGACTCGGCCTCACCTTCAGGCATCGACAATATGTGAAAAGCAAGACGCTGCGCGGTCTTGCCTCCGATGCCCGGGAGCTTGCCGAGCTCGTTTATCAGTCTGTTCAGCGGTTTCGCATACTGAGCCATTAGAACATTCCTTCCGGAAGTCCGAGGCCGCCCGTGAACTTGTTCATCTCATTCTGGGAGATCTCCTCCATCTGACGAAGCGCCTCATTGACAGCCGTCATGATGAGATCCTGGAGCATTTCGATATCGTCCGGATCGACGACTTCAGGCTGGAGCTTGATGTCAAGGATCTCCTTCTTGCCGTTGACGCGGACTTCCACTGCGCCGCCGCCCGAAGAAGCTGATGTCTCCATCTTGTCGATCTCAGCCTGGACCTGCTCCATCTGCTGCTGAAGAGCCTGCATCTGAGCCATCTGCTGTCTCTGCGAAGCGTTGCCCTGCTTTGCTCTTTTTCCTGCTTTCATTCCTCTTCCCATATCTTCCTCCTGGTGTATTATCTGCGTTCTTTCACTTCGACATTCGTGCCGAGCATGTCGCTCAGCTTCGATGCCGCGCTGTAAACGTCTTCTTTCTTCATTCCTTCGTCGTCGCGCCTCAGGATCATATCCAGATGCGATCCGGCGTATTTCTCTATGAGAGCCTCCATCGGAGCTCTGTTCTTCTCAAGGTATCTTCCTGCGAGGCCCGTTACTTTGAGCACGATCTCGTCGTCGTTCATCTTGATCGGAACGGCGCCCGTGCTGACTATAGTGAACGTATCTGTCTGGCTTTCGCCGTCCTCGAGGATGTCAGCCCACATATCCATCATCAGCTGGCGTTCGTCATATTCGTCCGAAGCGTCATAGCCCGGCTGCGGATCGTACATGTCCTCAGGTGAGTACGACGGCTCGGGCTGTCCGTATGATGCGTCTGCTGCGGGGCCTGCCTGAGGCTCCTCATACGGCTGAGCCTGCACCGGCTGCTGCGGCATCGGCTGTGCCTGCTGCATTGCCGGCTGCTGCACCTGCTGCTGAGGCTGCTGGACCGGGATCTCCGGCTGCACCGGCTGCGCCATCTGCTGAGACTGGTACATCTCAGTCTGCTGCGGAGCGGGCTGCGCTGCTCTCTGCGCGGGGGCCGGCCTCTGGGCCGCTCTTCTTCCGCGGCTCTGCACGTTGATGACCCTTCCGTCCTCGGAAGTCGTCGCAAGCCTTACGAAGCACATCTCGAGAAGGATCCTCGGCTGGTTCGACACCTTGATGTCGCTCGCCGTCTTCGCCATGTCGATGATCGCTCTTTCGATCGCCGTCAGCGGTGTCAGCTCGGCCTGCCTCGATATCCTCTCAATATTTTCTACCGACATAGACAGAACGTTTTCCGGATTCGATACGTACTTCGTCATCAGAAGATTCCTGAAGTGCGCCATCCATCCCTGAAGGATCTGCCTCGGGTCCTTGCCGCCCTGCAGAAGCTGGTCGATCAGGACGAGTCCTCCGGATACATCGTTGTCGAGTATACGCTGCGTCAGGTCTGTATATACCTCTTCACCTACAGTTCCAAGCGACTCGAGAACGTCATCTCTCGAAACGTTGCCCTTCCTTCCGGATATGCATCTGTCGAGAAGCGTCAGGCAGTCTCTTGCCGATCCGTCGGCTCCTGCCACGATGATCCTCACCGCGCTCTCCTCGAGCATGACTCCCCTCTCGATGCAGATCTTCCTGACTCTGTCCGCGAGAAGATCCTCCGGGACTCTTCTGAAGTCCATCCTGAGGCATCTCGAAAGGATAGTCGCCGGAAGCCTCTCGGGCTCCGTCGTGCAGAGGATGAAGATAACGTTTTCGGGCGGCTCCTCAAGCGTCTTGAGCAGGGCGTTGAACGCGCCCTGAGTAAGCATGTGCACCTCGTCTATGATGTACACCTTCATCCTGCCCTCGACAGGCGGATACTTGACGCTCTCCCTGAGCTCTCTGATATTTTCGATACCGTTGTTCGAAGCGGCGTCTATCTCTATGAGGTCCATGAAGCTTCCCTGCTGCACCCTTCTGCATGCATCGCAGACTCCGCACGGTCTTTCGCCCTCGGATGTGCAGTTCACGGCCTTGGCTACGAGCCTTGCGACCGTCGTCTTTCCGGTCCCTCTCGTACCGCAAAAAAGGTAGGCATGATTGACACTGCCCGCCGCTATCTGATTCTGAAGTATCTTTACTATATGCTCCTGCCCGAGCATGTCGCTGAAGACTTCCGGGCGGTACGCTCTGTAAAGTGCTTTGTACATATCTTTTTCTCCTATAGAAAATCGCCCTTTGACAGCCCCGCAGGGACACCGGTGAAGGCTTGTCCGCGGCACACAGGCGCTACCGTTTATTGCTGCTTCCTTCCGGACCTGACAAGGTTCACGGAGTCCTGTTGCGCGGGACCCACAGCCGGGCCGAACGGAGCTGTCAGAAGACGATTTTCCTTAAGTATTATATGGTCTTTACCCGTTTTAGTCAACGGCTTTATATATCTCGTCGGATGCCGGAGGCGCTATCACAGAGCCGTCCTCGAATCTGACGCCTGCCGCTTCCTCCTCGACTTTTCCGATGCAGGTCAGCGCTATGCCGGCCTTTTCCATCTCCTCCTTCATCTCGCCGAACTTCTCCTGTTCGCAGACGATCAGCATGCATCCGCTCGAGATGAGGCGCATGAAATCAAGGTCAAATGCCTTGCAGAGTTTGATGGTGATGTCGCTTACCGGGATCTCGGCCCTGTCGATCGTCGCGCCGAGCCTGCTTACATGGCACATCTCCCAGACGGCGCCGAGGATGCCTCCCTCTGTCACATCGTGCATGCCGTGCGTTCCGACGCGGCCCGCGATGACGCCCTCTTTGACTACGCTGACCTGGTCGAGCATAGCGGCAGCTTCGCGCTGCTCCTCTTCAGTAAGCACATGCGAAACGTCTTTTTCGGTCGCGATTATGCCGGTGCCCTCGATGCCGATCTTCTTCGTCACGAGGATGAGATCTCCCGGGCGCATGTCTTCGCCGCTGGCTGAGCCGCCCTTCGGTCCGCGCCCGATCGCTGTCGATATCATTACGGGCTGGTTCACCGCCCTGGTTATCTCTGTGTGTCCGCCGACTATCTCGACGCCGAGCTCTTCGCTGGCGCGGCCGGCCTGATCCATCATGTTCTCTATCTGCTCTTCGGTCGTTCCCTCAGGCAGGAGTACGGCAAGAAGAAGCCCGACCGGCTCTACTCCGTTCGACGCGATGTCGTTGCACGATATGTGGACGGCGAGCCTTCCGATGTCTTCTATCGACGCCGTGATCGGGTCTGTCGAAAGAACGCATTCATAGTCGCCGTAGTCCAGTACGGCGCAGTCCTCTCCGATGCCCGGGCGCGTGAGAACTTCGTCGCGTCTGAACGTTATCTTGTCGAATACTATCCTTTTCAGAAGTTCACTGTCGAGTTTTCCTACCTTAAGCATTTTCTATACCGAACCTTTCCATGAATTCTTCTTCTGTTATAACAGGCACGCCGAGCTCGGCCGCCTTCTTGTTCTTCGATGAAGAGCTCGTGCTGTCGTTGTTGATGAGAAACGACGTGTTCTTGCTGACGGAGGACGCTGCCTTTCCGCCCATGTCCTGTATCAGCTCCTGCAGCGCTTTTCTGTTAGAGAAGTGCTCGAGGCTTCCCGTTATTACGAAGGTCATGCCCTCGAGCGACTGCTCTTTCGGCGCCGCCGCTTCTTCAAATTCTATCTCCGTCAGGATGTCATCCACCCTGCGCCTGTTCTCTTCGCCCGCGAAGTATGACGTGAAGGCGTCCGCAAGGACACCTCCGACTCCGTCTATCTCAAGGAGCTCATCCTTAGTAAGCGAACTGATCTTCTGCCAGTCGCCGCCGCAGTGCCTCGATATCATCGAAGCGTTCGCTGCTCCTATCCCCGGGATACCCAGGGCGTAGAGCAGCCTCGCCGGCGTAGTCTTCCTCGCCTTGTCGGCCGATGCCGCAAGGTTGGCGAATGATTTTTCGCCCATGCCTTCGAGCGACGCTATCTCGTCCTTGTGCTGCTCGAGCCTGAAGAGATCTGCAGGCTCCTTCAGAGCGCCGGCTGCTATCAGCTTTTCTATCGTCTGCTCGGAGAGTCCTTCTATGTTCATCGCGTCTCTGCTTACAAAAAGCGCGAACGACTTCGTCTGCTTTGCCGCGCACGACGCGTTGCCGCAGAAGAGGACCTTGACGTCTGCTTCCTGCTTTATGACTGCGGGCCCGCCGCACACCGGGCAGGTGTCCGGAACGGCCAGATCCCCGCTCTTCGTGACATTCTCCGCGATCTGCGGGATTATCATGTTCGCCTTGTAGACCCTGATCGTGTCACCTATGCCGAGCTTCAGATCCTCGACGATGCTGACGTTGTGGACGGATGCCCTCGAGACCGTAGTTCCCTCGAGCTCGACCGGATCGAAGACGGCTATCGGATTGATGAGGCCTGTCCTCGAAGCGCTCCACTCGATCTCCCTCAGCGTCGTCTCGGCAAGCTCATCCTGCCATTTGAAGGCGATGCCGTCTCTTGGGAACTTCGCCGTCACGCCGAGCGACTTTCCATAAGCTATATCTTCATATATCAGAACGAGTCCGTCTGACGGATCCTCGTTTTCCGGTATCTTTTTCTCGAAGTCAGCCACCGCCTGCCTGATGCTTCCCGCATCGACGAGCACGTGCTCGACTACAGCGAATCCCTGAGATGCCATCCAGTCGAACTGGGCCATGCGCGAGTTCGCTTCCTCGCCGCCCTGCACCAGAGCAAAGGCCGTGAATCTCACGTTCCTCTCGGCCGTTACGCGGTTGTTCAGCTGGCGGACCGAACCGCTGCAAAGATTCCTCGGATTCTTGTACTTGGCGTCCGCTTCTCCGATCTCGGAGTTGATCCTCTCGAACTCGGCATACGATATCGTCGCCTCGCCTCTCAGGATCACATCGCCCTTGTACGGTATCGTGAGCGGTATGTTCGAGAAAACGCGGGCGTTCGCCGTTATGACTTCGCCGACCTCGCCGTTTCCGCGGGTGACTGCCTTGACTAGCTCTCCGCCGCTGTATGTCAGGACGACTGTCAGGCCGTCGAGCTTCCACGAAAGGACGCCCTCCTTGTCTCCGAGCCACGAAGCGAGCGCATCCACGTCCTTCGTCTTGTCGAGCGAAAGCATCTTCTCGGCGTGGGTCTCCTTCGGCAGCTCATCGAGAGTCTCGTATCCGACCCTCTGAGTCGGGCTCTTCGCCATGACGATGCCCGTCTCCTTTTCAAGCGCCTCAAGCTCGTCGTACAGCCTGTCGTACTCGAAGTTGGTCATTATCTCGCGGCTCTCTTTGTAATAAGCGCGCGCAGCCTCATCGAGAACTGCGATGAGCTCTTTCATCCTGCTTCTTTTTTCATCTGACGCGTTAGCCATTTGCGGCCCTCCTCTTTATCAGATCTTAGTGAGCGGAGCCATGTCCGCGGCCAGTTTCTTCTTTCCTGCGGAATCGAACATGACTTCGACTATGTTGCCGTCCGCTTTTATTACCAGGCCCTCGCCGAACTTCGCGTGCTTCACGCGGTCGCCCGCTGAAAGTTCGATCGGCGCCTTCTTCTGCTTGATCTCGCGCTTCGCCTGCCTGAGCCTGTCGAAGGGCATCTGCGGCGCCTGTCCGCGCGCTCCGTCGATCGGCTTGGCGCTTCCGAACCTCGCCTCGTTCTTCTTCTCGAAGATGGCGTCTCCGGTAAGCAGGCTGCGGTCGAGTTCTCTCATGAATACAGACTCCCTCGTAAAGCTGCCCTTGCCGTACATGACCCTGTACTCCGCGCTCGACAGATACAGAAGCTCCTTGGCCCTCGTCATGCCGACGTAGCAGAGTCTGCGCTCCTCCTCCATCTTCGCGGCGTCGTCGATCGAACGCCATCCGGGGAAGAGGCCGTCCTCCATTCCCGGCATGAAAACGACTGGGAACTCGAGCCCCTTGGCGCTGTGCATCGTCATCATCGTGACTGCGTCCGCGCCGCTGTCGTGGTTGTCTATATCCGAAAGAAGCGATATCTTTTCGAGGAAGCCGGCAAGGCTCCTGTCCGGCGCGGTCGAATCCGGTTCATCCAGACCTTCCATCGCCGTCATCGCTTCGATCTCTCCGTTGTCGTAGTTTTCGATGACCGTCCTGAACTCGAGGAGGTTCTCTATCCTCGAATCCGCTTCTACGGTATTCTCGTCCTCGAGCGACTTCATGTAGCCGCTGTCTCTGAGGAGGCCGTCATATATATCGCAGACCCTCAGGTTCTCCTGCTCGGCGCTGTACTTTTCTATGCAGGCCGCAAAATCCGCTATTGCATTCCTCGCCTTTGCACCGATGCCGCCCATCATGCTTTCGTCCTTGATGCAGGCGAAGATGCTGGTGTCGTAAGCCCTTGCGAGCGCCGCGAGTTTTCCGACCGTCGTCTGTCCGACGCCCCTCTTCGGCTCGTTGATGACTCTCATGAGTGAAACATCGTCGGCAGGGTTCTGGACGAGGCGCATGTAAGCGAGCATGTCCTTGATTTCTTTTCTTTCGTAGTATCTGACGCTTCCTACTACTCTGTACGGAATGTCCTTTCTCGAGAAGGCTTCTTCAAAAACACGGGACTGCGCATTGGTCCTGTAGAGGACGGCGATGTCCTTGTAGTCCCTTCCTTCCCTCACGAGGCGGCCGATCTCGACGGCTGTCCTGACAGCTTCGTCGCGCTCGTTGTCGGCCCTCATATATACTACCTTTTCACCTCTTCCGGCCTTTGTCCAGAGCTTTTTGCTCTTTCTCTGATGGTTGTTCTCTATGACTGAATGGGCGGCGTCCAGAATGTTCGCCGTCGATCTGTAGTTCTGCTCCAGTTTGATAACGGTCGCATCCGGAAAGTCCTTCTCGAAGTCGAGGATGTTCCTGATGTCGGCTCCTCTCCACTGGTAGATGCACTGGTCGTCGTCACCGACCACGCAGATGTTCCTGTGACCTTCCGCGAGGTATTTGACGAATTTGTACTGCGTCCTGTTGGTGTCCTGATACTCGTCGACCATGATGTATCTGAAGCGGTCGCGGTACCTTTCGAGGACCGACTCGTCCTCTTCGAAAAGTCTGACCGTGTTGAGAAGAAGATCGTCGAAGTCCATGGCGTTGTTCCGTCTGAGGATCCTGTCATACTCCTTGTAGATCTCGTATATCCTTTCCTTTCCCGGATCCTGACTGAACGTCTCCCTGTAATCGCGCGGGCTCATCTCGCTTTCTTTGCATGCCGAGATCGCCGCGATGACTCCGTTCACGGGGCAGTACTTCGTATCGATGTCGAGTTCTTTCATTATCCTTCTGATGCAGGATCTGACATCGACCGTGTCGTAGACCACGAAGTCCTTTCCGTATCCGAGGACGTCGGCGTCACGCCTCAGTATCCTCAGGCACGCTGCGTGGAACGTCATTATCCACATGGGCACGCGTCCGCCCGCGAGCTGTTCGACTCTTTCTCTCATTTCTCCCGCCGCCTTGTTCGTGAAAGTCACGGCGAGGATATTGTACGGGGAAATCCCCGAATCCAAAAGATGCGCGATGCGGCTCGTCATAGTGCTCGTCTTGCCGCTTCCCGCGCCTGCGAGGATCAAAAGAGGACCCTCAGTGTGCATTACTGCTCTTTGCTGTTCATTATTCAAGTTTACCATAGACTATATCTTAACCCGAACGGGAGGGAAATTCAATCGCTTTGCTTCGGACCTTTCAGACCTACTCCCACGACTCCCGCGAGTATGAGGATCATGCCGAGAATGCCCAGAAGCGTGAGTTTGTCGCCCCTGAAGAAGACTCCGACCCACACGCCGATGACTGTGATGCCGTTAGCGATGAAAAGAGAACTGATATATGCAGGGATCTTAGTAAGCACATAATTCCAGAGAATGTAACCCAGAGCCGAGCAGATCAGTCCGAGATATATACCCGATATGATGACGGAGGGCTGGTGGATGGCCATGCTGTACGTTTCGGCCCACTGCCCCCTGATCAGAATTACTATGTTGTAGAATACGCCGCCTCCGACGCACTGCAGGAAGGCCAGATCGTTCGGCGAGAATTCGCCCGCGGCCCTCTCCGATGTGATGCTGTACATGGCTCCCGTGATGACGGCAGCGAACAGGAATATCAGTCCTATCGTCTCCCCTCCGAAGCCTTCGGAGTAGTCGACCGTCAGCAGCACGCCTGCGAAGGAAACGATAATGCAAAGGACTACGAACCTGCTGATCTTCACCCTGAAGAAAAGCGCAGAGATGATAGCTACAGCGACCGGAACCAGTGCCAGTATTACGGCCGACTCAGCTACCGTCGTCAGCCTGATCCCCTCCAGTTCGCAGACAGCATAAATACACGGCTGGCAGAGAGCTACCGGGGCCGCGTGGAGCCAGTTCTTTCCCTTGAATTCGATCTTCACCATACGGAAGATGACCATAGCAAGCATGCTGAAGAGCGCGAACGTCCATCTGATCGCCGCGCTCTGATATGAATCTGCATAAATGAGGAGCTCGCTGCTCGCAAGGAACGTCATCCCCATGATCACGGTGACCGCCACAGTCGCCGCTATCGCTTTTTTCTCCACTTTCCTATCCTTTGTAAGATGCGGGCTCCAGGGCCCGCATCATCCTTTCACATTATTTATCTGCCCTGCTTACTCGTCCTTAGTCAGCTTTGAACTGAGGTTCGCCGCGTTCTTTTCGAGGTCTATGACGATATTCCTTATATCGTTGAACCTTGCCGGATCGATGCCGTCTGTCGCGATGAGGCTCGAGTTGTAGAGAGCGTTCTCGAGATTGTCGTGCACCCTCCAGATCCTCGATCTGAGGTTCCTGATCTCGTCCTTGTCGATGCCGGCGTCTGTCGTTTCTTCGACCGAGATCATGTCTGCAGTCTCGAGCTCGAACTCCGATATCTCGCGGACGACGACGGGGTCGTATCCGAATTTTTCCTTGACGGTGTAAGCGAACGCTTCCTTGGACTCAAGTTCTCCGTGGACCAGGAAGATCTGCTTCGGAGCCTTCTCGAATCCGCCGAGCCACTCGAGAAGTCCGTTCTTGTCCGCGTGGCCTGAGAAGCCTTCGAGGTTGTGTATCTTCGCGGCGACATGGATGCTCTCTCCGAAGAGGGTGATATCCTTTTCGCCGTCGACGAGCCTTCTTCCGAGCGTTCCCTCAGCCTGGTATCCTACGAAGATGACGGAATTTCTCGCGTCCCACAGATTGTGCTTGAGGTGGTGACGTATCCTTCCCGCTTCGCACATGCCGCTTGCCGAGATTATGATCTTCGGATCCGGATCCATGTTGATCCTCTGCGACTCCTCTGTCGTGCTGGCGAAGAAGAGGCCCTTGAACTTCAGCGGATCATCGCCCTTCATGATGTACTCTCTCATCTCGTCGTCGAACACCTGCGAGTTCTTCTGGAAGACCTCAGTGGCGTTGACCGCCATCGGCGAGTCGACATATACCTTGACGTCTTTGAGGACGTTGGAATACTCAGTGTCGCTGTCGTAGAATCTGTTGAGTTCGTAGATCAGCTCCTGCGTACGGCCTACTGCAAACGACGGTATGATGACGCTTCCGCCCCTCTTCGTCGTCTCGACTACGATCCTGATGAGGGCGTCGATATCGTTGTCCTCCTTCGGATGCACCCTGTTTCCGTAAGTCGTCTCCATGATGACCTGATCGGCCTTCTTTATGATCTTCGGGTCTCTGAGGATAGGTCTTCCTATCACTCCGAGGTCTCCCGAGAATACTATCTTGCTGGTCTTTCCGTCTTCCGTAGCGAAGAGCTCGATGATGGCCGAACCGAGGATGTGTCCGGCTTCATTGAAGACGACCTTCATGTCCGGGTTCAGCTCGATCAGCTGGTCGTATCTGACCGGCTCAACGTAAGCGAGCGTAGCCGCGGCGTCGTTGAAAGTATACAGAGGCTCAACGAGCGGTCTTCCGGCTCTTTCGTTCTTTCTGTTCTGCCACTCGGCTTCCTTCTCATGGATGTATCCGCTGTCCTTGAGCATTACATCGAGAAGATCAGCCGTAGCGTCCGTGCAGTATATCTTTCCCTTGAAGCCGCGCTTTACGAGAAGCGGCAGCCTTCCGCAGTGGTCGATGTGAGCGTGCGACAGGACGACGCACTCTATCTCAGCCGGATCGAAGGGAAAGTCATCGTAATTGAGACGTTCCTGCTGCTTTCCGCCCTGGAACTGTCCGCAGTCGAAGAGCACCTGATGCTCTCCGCATGTTATCAGATGGCATGATCCCGTTACACCGTTTGCGGCTCCGCAAAATCTGACTTTCATATTTCTCTTACCTCCTAGCGCTGCTGTTGTCTGTCTTATCTGATCACTGCTGTTTTCATTCTTCGATGATCGTTATAGTTTTGATCACCTGATCTTCGAGCGGTTTGTCGTTGAAGCCCGTCGGGGTGTTCACGATCTCATCAGCCGTTTCCATTCCGTCCGTGACCATCCCGAAAGCGGCGTAGTCACCGTCGAGATGAGGCGCATCTGCTACCATTACAAAAAACTGCGATCCGGCCGAGTTCGGATTCATTGCTCTTGCCATCGAGAGGACACCTCTCGTGTGCTTGAGGTCGTTGTCGAATCCGTTCGAGCGGAATTCACCCTCGATGCTGTATCCCGGGCCGCCCATGCCGTTTCCGTTCGGGCATCCGCCCTGGATCATGAATCCGGGGATGACGCGGTGGAAGATAAGGCCGTCATAAAAACCCTTTTCGCAGAGGTCTACGAAGTTGTCGACTGTCTTCGGAGCCTTGTCCGGATACAGTTCTCCCGTCATCTTTCCGCCGTTTTCCATTTCGATCACAAATTTTTTCATTGTCATTCTCCTTTTTCTATTTAACTTTCACGCTTGCCGGGCCTGCATCTACTCTGACCCTGTACGGATCTTTGATCGTGCTTCCGGGCTCCCTCAGCCTTCTTAATTCATCAGCCAGGAACTCCGGATAGACGTTGTCCATGCCGGCCATCTCTTCTATCGTCATATACTTTAGTTCAGTCATCACCTGGTTTTCTTCTGAGAACTCAGGATCAGATCCAAGTCCTAAAGTCCCGCCCGTGACTTTTCCGAGGAAGAAGTCGACGAAGCGCTGCTCACCGTTATCCTTGATCTGCTCCACATGCCAGAGCATCCTTTCGACGTGGATCTCAAGTCCCGTCTCCTCTCTGACTTCGCGCACGGCAGCCTCGACGGAGAGCTCTCCGTCTTCGGTCCCGCCGCCGGGAGCCAGCCAAATATCTCTTTCAGGATGGCATTGATGCACCATCAGTATCTTTCCGTCTTCATCGGGCAGTATCACCCTTACGCCGCCAGTCCACATATCAACGCTCCACAGACGCCGCTCAGCAGTATCAGCTTGATCGGTCCGACCTTGAACTTTCCTGCGAGCACTATCGTCGCCAAAAATACACAAAATGAAAATATGTCTATATTATGCGGGAACCCCTTAAGGAAGCTCATCGAGAATATCTCTCCATCCACTATCGAGGTCTGCGCAATATATATGAAGGCAGCAGCTATCAGCCCTACGGTAGCGGGCCTTATGCCGCTGAGGACGCCTTCGAGACCTTTGCTCTGCTTGAAGGCTTCCATGAACTTCATTACGATTATTATAACCGCAAACGAGGGCAGAGCAACACCAAAAGTCGCCACTACCGCTCCCGGGATGCCCGAATAGATCATGCCGGTATACGTCGCCGCGTTGACCGCGACCGGCCCCGGCGTCACCTGCGAAAGGGCTACGAGGCGGGCAAATTCAGTCTTCGACATCATCCCGTATCTTTCGACTTCCTGGAAGATGATCGGAAGCATCGCCATGCCGCCTCCGAAGGCGAAAGCTCCAACTTTGAAAAATGATATGAAAAGATTCAGGAGGACAGTCATTTCTCATCCTCCTCTTCATTCTTTTTCTCAGGAAGGGCCTTCTCAGGAGCGATCATCATGTATGCGTATCCGCTTACTGCGGCGCACAGGATAACGAGTATGGCATTGACGTTAAACAGCGTTATGGCTGCGAACGACGCAGCCGCGACTATCCAGCCGAACACATTCCTGATCGACTGGCCGGCCAGCCTCACCATGGCGTTCGCGATAAGGCCGCACGCAGCAGCCGTCAGACCGACGAAGGCGCCCTGCACATACTTGTTGTTCTCTATCTGCCCGAGGAAGAGAACGATCGCGATTATACAAAAAAGAGACGGAAGGGTCACACCGAGAGTCGCTATGACGGCCCCCGTCATACCGAACTTTTTCTTCCCGATGAAGGTCGCGGCGTTGATAGCCACGACTCCGGGGACTGAATAGCTGATAGCTATACAGTCCACCATCTCCTCTTCCGTCAGCCATTTCTGATCATCGACAGCAAACTTTTGCATCAAGGGTATCATGGCCAGTCCGCCGCCTATGGTGAACAGGCCCATTTTGAAAAACGCGATGAACATTTTCCATAATTCCCTTGGTGTGCCCTTTTGTGTCATTTCTCTTCGTTAACTGTCTTTATTGCTCTTTCAACTGCTTCGTCTATAGCGATCAGCTCGCTGTCCGCATCGCGGCGGAGCTTGTACTCAACGCTTCCCTGTGCCGCGTCTCTTCCGACAGTGATCCTGATCGGGATGCCGAGAAGGTCGGCGTCGTTGAACTTGACGCCAGCTCTTTCCTTACGGTCGTCGAGCATTACCTCGACTCCGGCAGCCTGCAGTCTCTCGTAGATCGACTCTGCGATGCTGACCTGCTCCTCATCGTTCATCTTGACGATGGTAACGATGACGTGGTACGGCGCAACGCTCATCGGCCAGATGATGCCCTTGTCGTCGTGATGCTGCTCTACGACGGCCTGCATCGTTCTTCCGACTCCTATACCGTAGCAGCCCATAACGATCGGTTTTGTCTGCTGGTTCTCATCCTTGTAGTAAGCACCCATGCTCTCCGAATACTTCGTTCCGAGCTTGAATACCTGTCCGACCTCGATACCTCTCGTGTGCTTGACCGGAGCTCCGCAGCACGGGCACTTGTCGCCTTCCTTGAGGACCTTGATGTCCGCCACGATGTCGCCTTCATAATCGCGTCCGTAGTTGACGTTGATCATGTGGTGGTCGACTTCGCATGCTCCGGCGCAGAGGTTCTTCATGCCAACGAGCTCGCTGTCGACGACGATCTTGCAGTCGTGCAGTCCTACCGGACCTGTGAATCCGCCGACGCAGCCCGTAGCCAGGCTCATCGCATCTTCATCAGCGAATGCGATAGCGTGCTCAGGTATATCGAGGGCGTTGACCAGCTTGATCATGTTGCAGTCTCTGTCGCCGCGGACGAAGGCCGCTACGAATCCGTTCCTCTGTCCGAGCTCGTCATAAGTCTCGAACAGCAGAGCCTTGATCGTCTGCTTTTTATCGAGTCCGAGGAAGTCAGCGACCTCTTCGATCGTCTTCGTTCCCGGTGTGTGCACCTTCTCGATGGCGAGCATCTCTTCATCCGATGCCGGGTCGTCAACGCAGTCAGCGCTTTCGACTGTCGCCGCCATATCGCACTCTGTGCAGTAAGCTATCTCGCTCTCGCCGTACTCCGAAAGAGCGGTGAACTCGTGAGAACCGCTGCCTCCGATGGCTCCGTTGTCAGCCTCTACCGGTCTGAAGTCGAGTCCGCAGCGTGTGAATATCCTGTCATATGCGCCGTACATATCGTTGTAGCTCTTGTCGAGTCCCTCTTCATCGAGGTCGAAGGAGTAAGCGTCCTTCATTATGAACTCCCTGCTCCTCATGAGTCCGAAACGCGGTCTGACCTCATCACGGTACTTCGTCTGTATCTGATAGAGGGATACAGGCAGCTGTTTGTGACTCGTCACGTCTGTTCTCATGATGTCGGTGAACACCTCTTCATGAGTTGGTCCGAGGCAGAAGTCAGCGCCTTTTCTGTCCTTGACTCTCCACAGTTCGGGACCGTAATCGAACCATCTTCCGGAATCCTGCCACAGCTCAGCCGGCTGGACGGCGCTCATCAGGATCTCCTGACCGCCTATACCGTCCATCTCTTCTCTGATTATCTGCTCGATCTTTCTGATCGATCTGTAACCGAGATGCATGTAGCCGTAGATGCCGGATGCCAGTTTTCTGATCATCCCGCTCCTCAGCAGAAGTATGTGGCTGGGAAGCACAGCTTCGTTTGGTGCTTCCCTGAGTGTTTTCAAGTGCATTTTAGATAGCTTCATTTTTGCTGGTTCTCCTTACTTTCAAATTATACTTCTTTATCTGCTTTTGACAGAAGACAGACGCTGTGACACGCTATCCCCTCTTTTCTTCCTGTGAATCCGAGGCCCTCCGTGGTCGTTCCCTTGATGTTGACGGCGATGTCTCCGCAGGCGGATCTGATCTTTTCCTTCATCGCCCCGGCGTGCGGCCTGATCTTAGGCGCCTCGCATATCACCGTGACATCGATGTTTTCGATCGTGAATCCTTCTGCCGATATCATCCTGACGACTTCTTCGAGAAGTTTCATGGACGATATCCCCCTGTACTTTTCATCTGTATCAGGGAAGTGCTCTCCTATGTCGCCGAGCCCCGCCGCGCCGAGCAGCGAGTCCATTACGGCGTGGAGAACGACATCGGCATCGGAATGGCCCTTGAGCCCCTTTTCGAAAGGTATCTCGACGCCTCCGAGGATCATCTTCCTTCCGGCCTCAAATCTGTGGACGTCGAATCCGCTTCCTATCCTTTGCAGCATATCTGTTCGTAATCCTTTTCTATCTTGTCTTCGGCTTTCCGAATATCATCCTTCCGGCAGACGTCTGAAGCACGCTCGTTACCGTGATGTCCACTGTCTTTCCGATGAACTTCTTTCCGCCCTCGACTACTATCATAGTACCGTCGTCGAGATACGCAACACCCTGGTCGTGCTCTTTTCCTTCTTTGACGAGGAAGAGCTGCATGCTCTCTCCCGGAAGCACTACCGGCTTGAGCGTGTTCGCGAGTTCGTTGATATTCAGTACTTCAACGTTGTTGATGCCGGCGACCTTGTTGAGGTTGAAGTCGTTCGTCACGACCTTGCCGTTCATGATCTGGGCAAGTTTGAGCAGTTTGACATCGACCTCGGGGATCTCCTTGAGAGACTTTTCGCCCGCCGTATCATATATGTCTACTCCGAAGCGGTCCTGGATATCATTGAGGACATCCAGCCCGCGGCGTCCGCGCTTTCTCTTCATGCTGTCGGATGAATCGGCTATGTGCCTGAGTTCGACCAGCACGAAATCCGGTATCACGATCGGTCCTTCGATGAATCCCGTCTTCATGATATCGTATACTCTTCCGTCTATGATGACGCTCGTGTCGAGGATCTTCGGCTTGGATTCTGTCTGCTTTTGCCTGGATCTCTTTCCGGTCCCCTGACGTCTGTCACGCGTCTCCCTGATAAATATGTTGAACAGATCCTTGCTCTTCCTCGTTGCTATGATGACTCCAAGGTATCCGAATACGAAGTATGTCACGATCGTAAGACCGAGGGATACATACGGTATATTGATGAAGCCGTATATGTTGCTGACGAGGAACGCTATGATAAGGCCGACGACAAGACCGCCCGTACCTGCGACGAGGTCGTTCGTCGAAAATCCCTGAAGGTCGTCCTCGATATTCCTGGTGACTTTGCGGCTCCTTCTCGTGAATGACGGTGCCAGCATAAAAAATATAACGAAGAATATGATTACGAATAAAAAAGAAAGTACGATCTGCTTCCATGGTGAGAACCATCCGGCCTCAACGACCTTTGACTGAATAAGCATGTACTTCGTCAACTGGAAAGCGCCGTACCCAATAATAGCACCGATCAGCGATATCGCCGCTCGCAGCATTTTCTTGAACATTCCTTTTTTCACCCCCTTTCTTTTAAGATTTTGATATATGCGAAATCAAAGCGCACAAAGAGGCCAAGTACTCTAGATAGCCTCTTCGATCATCGCCTCGACTTCTTCGCTGGACTTTCCTGTCGCGAGTACTATCTCGCTGACAAGGATATGTCTGGCGTTGGTGAGCATCTTCTTTTCACCTGTTGACAGATTCTTGACGTGTTCGACTCTCGTAAGGTTCCTGACAACGCCCGCGACCTCTTCGATCTTTCCGGTCTTGATTTTTTCCATATTCTCGCGGTTGCGATGGTTCCAGTTGTTTGGCATGGGCGTTGACTCGGCACCGAGGATCTCAAGCACGTCCTTAACCTGCTCTTCATTGATTATCGTCCTGACGCCGATCTCTTCACACTTGTCGACGGGGATCATTATCTTCATATCGCCGTGAGGCATATTGAGAATATAATACTTCCTGAGTTCGCCCAGGATCTCCCTTTCTTCGATCTCGTTGATGACACCGGCTCCGTGCATCGGATATACTATTTTGTCGCCGATATTATACATACTTTCCTCCCTGGCTGGGGCAGACTACCTGCATTTTACCCATACCTAACTGATAGTATACGCTAATTTGCGCATACAGTCAAGGCGATGGAAAACAATGATTATATATTACAACAAAACCGGTGTCAATATTTTTTTCTGACAATTTTGCGCGCCTTTTGTCAGATACGTCATCTTACAGTCCCAGGTCCTAGTCTATGAGTATGAAGATGCGACGCCTTCGCTTACTGCACGCCGCAGGCCGCACATCAAAAAGGACGCTTCCGTAGAAGCGTCCAGTCATTTCAAAACAGCGCCTAAGCCTTCAGGTATGCCTGATCAGATGTTGCCGAGCGTTGCGACCATGACGGCCTTGATCGTGTGCATCCTGTTTTCAGCCTCATCGAATACGATGCTGTGCTCGCTTCTGAATACCTCGTCAGTGACCTCTCTGATGTCGTAGCCGAGCTCCATCTGCTCTTTCGCGAGCTTTGTCTCGAAGTCATGGAATGCCGGCAGGCAGTGCATGAACTTGACATCCGGATTTCCCGTCTTTTCGAGAAGCTCCATAGTGATCTTGTACGGTGTAAGGATCTTGACTCTCTCGGGGATCTGATCCTCTTCACCCATCGATGCCCAGATGTCAGTGTAGAGAACGTCTGCGCCCTTGATGCTCTCTACATCGTCGGATACTTCTATGACAGCGCCAGTCTCTTTTGCGACCGCGTCGACCTTTTCGAGTATCTCAGCCGGGATCTCGTCAGCCAGCACCTTCGGGCCGTAAGCGACGAAGTGCATTCCCATCTTCGCGCAGCCGTACATCCATGCATAGCTCATGTTGTTTCTGATGTCTCCGCAGAATACGACTTTGACGTCCTTCAGCGGCTTGTCTATGTGCTCCTCTATCGTCAGCATGTCGCAGAGGATCTGTGTCGGGTGGTCATCATCAGTAAGGCCGTTCCATACCGGAACGCCCGAATACTTAGCGAGGTCTTCGACAGTCTTCTGGCTGTATCCTCTGTACTCGATGCCGTCGAAGAATCTTCCGAATACCTTTGCCGAGTCTTCGACCGACTCCTTCTTTCCGAACTGCGAGCTGTTCGGGTCTATGAATGTGACGTGAGCTCCCTCGTCGTGCGCTCCGACTTCGAATGAGCTCCTTGTCCTCGACGATGTCTTCTCGAAGATGAGAGCTATGTTCTTTCCTTTGAGCGAATCACCCAGAATGCCCTGCTTTTTCTTTGCCTTCAGCTCTGCCGCCAGATCGAGCATGTATCTTATCTCTTCGGGAGTGAAATCCATCAGTGTGAGAAAACTTCTTCCTTTCAGATCTACTGCCATTTTTGAAATCCTCCTTGATCCAATTCATTTCCTTTCATTTTTCTCTGCCGAACATGCCCGCGCCGGCGCATGTCTGCTTCAAGTGGGTATTACTATATCACCATAGAGAGCAAAGTTCCAGCAATTTATTTATATTTTTTCATATTTACGTATTTTTTTGCATCAGCTTCGCTCAACAACCATCATCATTTGTCAACATGCGGTTTTCGATAAACATATACTCAATATCCGTATACCCCATTCACCTCTGATATGATAGGATAATATCAGAGGAGGTGCACTATGGAGTTCATAAGCGCATTCGATGTGATCGGTCCGAACATGATAGGACCGTCCAGTTCACACACAGCCGGAGCGGCCGCCATGGCCCTGCTGGCAAGAAAACTTTTCGGAGACAAGACTCCGGCTAAAGTAAGCTTCACGCTTTACGGATCATTCGCGAAAACATACAAGGGTCACGGCACCGACAAGGCGCTGCTCGGCGGCATGCTCGGATTCAGGCCCGATGATATGAGGATAAGAGATTCATTCAGGATAGCCGAGGAAGAAGGCCTCGATTTCCGCTTCATCGAAGACGATGAGACCGAGACGCCGCATTCCAACACGGCCGATATCCTGATGATAGACGAAGACGGCTATACGCTCAGCGTTCGCGGAGTGTCCGTCGGCGGCGGAAAGATCAAGCTTACCCGGTTCAACAACATAGATGTCGACTTCACGGGAGAGTATAGCGCTCTCATCGTCCGTCAGAACGACAGGCCCGGCGTCGCGGCGCACATCACAAGCTGCCTTGCCGAGGCGAACGTCAACATCGCCTTCATGAATCTGTTCCGCGAGGACAAGGGAACGACGGCCTATACCGTCGTCGAGTCCGACGAGAAGATACCGGCGGACGTCCTCGACAAGATCAGGGATCAGGAAAACATCATGGAAGTAAAACTCGTTCAGGTATAGGAGGCGCGATATGGATTTCAAAAACGGAAAAGAACTGCTTGCCCTCTGTCACGAGAACGACATGAGGATATCGGACATCATGCTGAGAAGAGAGATCACGGAGAGTGAAGTATCTCGGGAAGATGTCGTTTCCCGCATGCAGGTTTCACTGGATATAATGAAAAAGGCTGCCGTCTCTTCGATCGAAGAGCCCAGAAAATCGATGGGAGGTCTCATCGGCGGGGAAGCGAAAAAAGCCTACGAGTCAGCGTGCCGCATCTGCGGACCGGTGCTCTCGGACGCGATCGCTTACGCAATGAGCGTCCTTGAGGTCAACGCTACGATGGGACTGATAGTCGCGGCTCCGACGGCCGGATCTTCCGGCGTCATACCCGGAGTTCTGATGGCTCTCTCAAAACACGAGCACATCAGCGATGACGAACTGATAAAGGGCCTCTTCAACGCTTCGGCCGTAGGTTATCTCTTCATGAGGAACGCGTCCGTTGCCGGAGCCGAAGGCGGATGCCAGGCTGAGGTCGGCGCAGCGTCAGCCATGGCCGCATCAGCGATAACCGAGATGCTCGGCGGAACGCCGGATATGTGTCTCAACTCTGCTTCATTTGCCATTTCGAACATACTGGGAATGGTCTGCGACCCGATCGCGGGACTGGTCGAAGCGCCGTGCCAGAGCAGGAACGCTATAGGCGTCTCGAACGCGTTCACGTCGGCCCAGCTTTCGATGGCCGGCATCAGGCACCATGTGCCATTCGACGAGATGGTCGACTGCATGATGGAGGTCGGAAGATCGCTCCCGAAAGAGCTGCGTGAGACTGCTCTCGGAGGCTGCGCATGCACGCCGACGGGCTGCGACCTTTCATGCAAGATCTTCGGATAGCAGCGGATATATGCGAAAAAAGACAGATGCGCCATGCATCTGTCTCTTTGTGTCTGTTTTTTTGCTGCTCCCGCCTGCCTGCACCTTGCTGCTTACTCAGAAGCCGAAAGGTAGCTGATGTACGGAAGCTGACGGTATCTCTGGTCGTAGTCGAGACCGTATCCGACTATGAATCTGTCGTCGACAGTGAATCCGATATAGTCGCCTTCGACCTTCGCGCGTCTTCCCTCGGGTTTGTCGAGAAGCGCGCAGACCTGTACGCTCTTCGGCTTTCTGCCTGCGAGGTACTCCTTGAGGTATTTCAGCGTCACGCCCGAGTCGATGATGTCCTCGACGATGATGACGCTCTTTCCTTCGATGTCCTCCTCGAGGTCCTTGTTGATCTTGACGACGCCGCTGGACTTCGTCGAAGAACCGTAGCTCGAGCATGCCATGAAGTCGATCGTTATATCCAGATCGATATTTCTCATAAGGTCAGTCATCCACATTATAGCTCCGCGGAGTATACCGATCAGGATGACATCGTCATCGATATGATCTTCCGTGATCTGCTGTCCTATTTCTCTGGCTCTTTTCTTGATCTCCTGTTCGGTGATCATTACTTCACCGACATCTCCAAGATAACTCATTCTTCTCCTCCGTCCTCATTACCTTCTTCAAAGCTGCCGCTCTCTAAAATGGCCTGCATGACATCGAGCAGTTCGTCCTGCCCCGTCTTCTTCAGCGCCGAAACGCAGACTATGTCGTCGTCCGCAGCCATACGGAGCGCGCTTCTGATCATCTTTTTCTGTTTGGCGAGCTGGTTCCTCGATACCTTGTCGGCCTTCGTCGCCACTACCGTTCCGTCAAGTCCGTAGTACTTCAGATAGTCGTACATCTGAACGTCCTGCTTCGTCGGCTCGTGGCGGATATCGACCAGCAGTATAACGCGCCTCAGACCGTCTCTGACCGTGAAGTACTCCTCCATCATCCTGCCCCAGTCTGCGCTCATCGATTTTGAGACCTTCGCGTATCCGTAGCCGGGAAGATCGACTATCCTGAACGGCACGTCGAGGTCAGTCGTGATCTCGTAGAAGTTGATCGTTCTGGTCTTGCCGGGCGATCCGCTGATCTTAGCCAGCTTTTTCCGTCCGGTAAGCAGATTGATCAGCGACGATTTTCCCACATTGGAACGACCGGCAAAAGCTATCTCCTGCCTGTCGTCCGCCGGGTACTGGTTCTTTCTGGCGCATACCGCCGTTATCTCTGCCTTCTTTATCCTCATTACGCTTATACGAGAACCTGCTCCATGGCGTCTCTGACCTTGTCGATCAGGACGAATTCCATCTGTTCTCTTACCTTTTCCGGTATCTCATCGATATCCTTTTCGCACTCCCTCGGGATCAGGACCTTCTTGATCCCTGCCCTGTGGGCCGCAAGGACCTTTTCCCTGATGCCGCCTACCGGCATTACATTGCCGCGAAGCGAGATCTCTCCGGTCATCGCGATATCCTTTCTTGCCGGGCGGCCTGTAAGCGTCGATATCATTGCGACGCACATCGTTACGCCGGCTGACGGTCCGTCCTTGGGAACGGCGCCTTCTGGGATATGTATATGGATATCCTTTGTTTTGTAGAATTCTTCTTCTATTCCGAGCTCATCGGCTATCGATCTGATGTAACTGATGCCTGTCCTTGCGGACTCCTGCATTACGTCGCCCATCTGACCTGTCAGCTGGAGCTTTCCGCTTCCCGGTACAGCGACCGTCTCGATGAAGAGCGTCTCGCCGCCCACGATCGTCCATGCCAGACCTGTCGTGACGCCGACTTCCTTTTCGCCCTTGATCTTGTCGTAGCGGAACTTTCTCTTTCCGAGGTAGTCAGAGAGGTTGGCTCCGGTGATCGAGTACTCATCGCCCTCGTCTGTCACGATCTTTCTCGCGACCTTCCTGCAGAGGTTCTGGATCTCTCTTTCGAGGTTTCTGACTCCGGACTCTCTGGTGTAGTAGTTGATGATGTCTCTTATCGCCTTTTCGCTGATCTTTATATTCTTCTTGTGAAGGCCGTGAGTCTTCACGCTCTTCGGGATCAGGTATTTCTTAGCTATCTGGACTTTGTCCTCTTCGGTGTATCCCGAAACATCGATGACCTCCATCCTGTCGAGGAGCGGTCTTGGTATTGTCGATGTCGTGTTCGCCGTCGTTATGAACATTACGTTCGAAAGGTCGAACGGCGTCTCGAGGTAGTGGTCCGTGAACTCCTTGTTCTGCTCGGGGTCGAGGACTTCGAGCAGTGCGCTTGCCGGGTCTCCCCTGAAGTCCGCTCCTATCTTGTCGACTTCGTCGAAGAGGAATACAGGGTTCTTCGTTCCAGCTTCTTTGATGCAGTTGATCACGCGGCCCGGGATAGCGCCGATGTATGTCCTTCTGTGACCTCTGATCTCAGCCTCGTCCCTGACTCCGCCGAGCGACATCCTGACGTACTCTCTGTTGATCGAGCGAGCGATCGATTTGACGATCGATGTCTTACCTGTTCCCGGAGGTCCTACCAGGCAGAGGATGGGTCCCTTGATCTGGCCCGACAGCTGTACTACCGCCAGGTATTCAAGGACTCTTTCCTTGACCTTTTCGAGACCGTAGTGATCTTCGTCCAGGATCTCCTGCGAGTGGTTGAGGTCGATCTCGGTCTTGCTTTCCTTGTTCCAGGGAAGCGAGAGGATCGTCTCGATATATGTCCTGATGACCGTGCCCTCTGCGGACGACGGCTGCATATATGAGAATCTCTTTATTTCCTTTTCGATCTTCTCAGTCGTCTTTTCAGGAAGATCGAGCTCCGCAAGCTGGCGGCGCCACTCTTCGATCTCGTCATCGATCTCCTCTTCGGAGCCGAGCTCTTCTCTGATGGCGCGCATCTGCTCGCGCAGATAGTATTCTTTCTGGTTCTGGTTGATCTGCGTCTTGACCTTGCTCGAGATATCGTTCTCGATATTGAGGATCTCTATCTCTCTCATGAGCAGGTCGTTCAGCTTCTCAAGTCTCTCGCCTATGTTCAGGCATTCGAGTATCTGCTGTTTTTCTTCAGTCTTGACGTCGAGGTGGGAAGCGACTATATCGGCGAACCTTCCCGGCTCGCTGATAGTCGCGACCGTCGCATATGTCTCCTCGGACAGTCTCTGACTGAGGTGTATGTATTCGTCAAAACCAGCGAGGACCGAACGCATCAGGGCCTCTGTCCTTGCCGTCGTTCTGACAGGCTCGTCATCTTCGAGTTCTTCTACTTCGCATTTGAAGTACGGTACTTCGATAAGCATCCTCGAGATGCGGCCTCTCGTTATTCCTTCAACGAGGACTCTGATCGAATCCCCGGGCAGCCTCAGCATCTGCTTTACTTTCGCAACGGTGCCGATCCTGTAGAAATCATCTGCCGTCGGAAGATCCGTGTTTTCATCCATCTGTGTCGAGAGGAATATGTACTGATTGTTGATCATTGCCTTCTCAAGCGCGTTGATCGACTTTTCACGGCCTATATCAAAATGAAGGACCATATTCGGAAATATGGTCAGACCGCGCAAAGGTATCATAGGCAATATCAGCATGCCTTCGTCGTTTCTGTCGATCTTTTCATCGAACAGACTTTTTGATCTTGCAGCCATTCTTTTCTCCTTCTATGCCGATTCCTCTTTCAGTTTTTCCATGCCGGCTGTCTTCGTCTTCAGAACAAGTGCCGGTTTGATGTTCTCATCTTCTATGGAAGCCTTGCTTACGATGCATTTTTCAACATCGTCTCGCGACGGGATCTCATACATGATATCGCGCATGATGTTCTCCATGATATTTCTGAGACCTCTCGCGCCGGTCTTCTTTTCGAGAGCTTTCTTCGCGATGCTCCTGATAGCTTCATCGTCGATCTCAAAATCGACGCCGTCAAGCTCAAACAGCTTTGCGTACTGCTTGACGAGGGCGTTCTTCGGCTCTGTGATGATCCTGACGAGGGCGTCCTCATCCAGCTCTTCGAGCGTGACTATGGACGGGAGCCTTCCGATGAACTCCGGGATAAGGCCAAACTTCAAAAGGTCTTCGGACTGTACCAGTTTGAGAACTTCGTCCTTCTCCGGCATTTTACCCGATGTCTCGGAATTGAAACCGATCACTTTTTCGCCGACTCTTCTTTTGATGATATTCTCGAGTCCGTCAAACGCTCCTCCGCAGATGAACATTACGTCCTTCGTATCGAACTGCATGAACTCCTGCTGGGGGTGCTTTCTTCCGCCCTGCGGCGGTACGTTCGCCACTGTGCCTTCAAGTATCTTGAGCAGAGCCTGCTGTACGCCTTCACCGCTGACGTCGCGCGTGATCGACGGGTTCTCGCTCCTTCTTGCGATCTTGTCGATCTCGTCGACATAGATGATGCCCTTCTGAGCTCTTTCTATGTCGCCGTCAGCAGCCTGGATCAGCTTGAGCAGGATGTTCTCGACGTCCTCGCCGACGTAGCCAGCTTCAGTAAGCGTAGTGGCATCGGCAATGGCAAAAGGCACGTTAAGTATTCTTGCCAGCGTCTGGGCAAGAAGCGTCTTACCTGAACCTGTAGGTCCGATCATGATGATGTTGCTCTTCTGGAGCTCCACATCGTTGTCGGTATCGCCAAGTCTTCCTATTCTTTTGTAGTGGTTGTACACAGCAACAGCGAGGGCCTTCTTGGCCTCATCCTGTCCGATGACGTA
The DNA here is from genome assembly GCA_946545145.1 of uncultured Bacillota bacterium. Lineage (GTDB taxonomy): Bacteria > Bacillota > Clostridia > Peptostreptococcales > Anaerovoracaceae > UBA3738. The sequence goes on along the minus strand of CAMNNG010000001.1, from coordinate 14,268 downwards.
CTCCGAGAGAGCCTCTGCGATCTCCTTCGGTTTGAGGAGTCTTCCTTCATCGGCCTGCTCTGTCATCTCGTTCATGCCCTCGGCGATGATGTCGCGGCAAAGATCGACGCAGTCATTGCAGATATATACGTCGGGTCCCGCCACGATCCTCTTCACCTGGCTCTGCGGTCTTCCGCAGAACGAGCATCTTATTTCGCTGTCTTCGTAATTCGCCATAAAATGTTCTCTTTCCTGCTTTTATCTTTCTGTTATCACTTTGTCGATAAGGCCGTAAGCAGCGGCCTCATCAGCTGTCATATAGTTGTCTCTGTCAACGTCTCTTTCGATCTCTTCCAGAGGACGGCCGGTGTTGCGGCTGAGGATCTTGTTGAGCTTTTCTCTGATCCTGAGGATGTGCTCAGCCTGGATCCTGATGTCCTCCGCCTGACCCTGAGCGCCGCCGAGCGGCTGGTGGATCATGATCTCCGCGTTCGGAAGAGCGAACCTTTTGCCCTTCGTACCTGCGGAAAGCAGGAATGCGCCCATGCTGGCCGCCATTCCCACGCAGATCGTCGAGATGTCCGGACGGACGTACTGCATGGTGTCATATATCGCCATGCCCGCGCTCACTGAGCCGCCCGGACTGTTGATGTATATGCAGATATCCTTCTCGCTGTCCTCCGCTTCGAGGAAGAGGATCTGGGCGATGACCAGACTCGCCATGTGCTCGTCTATCTCTTCGCCTATGAATATGATCCTGTCCTTGAGGAGTCTCGAGAAAATATCATACGTTCTTTCACCGTGACCTGTCTGGTCAACTACATACGGTATAAGAGGCATAATCTGTTCTCCTTTCCGCTTTTGGTCTTCGCTTACTCAGCATCAGCGCTCTCAGCCTCTTCAGCAGCCTCTTCTTCCTTCGGCTCTGTGATTACGGCATTGTCGAACATGAACTGGATAGCGTTCCTCATCTTGATGTCGCTTTCAACATAGACCAGGTTCTCTGTTCCGAGAGCTTCTCTGATCTTGTCAGCTTCCATTCCATACTGGATAGCCATGAGGTCGATCTGCTCGTTGACCTGCTCTTCTGTAGCCTGGATGTCCTCTGCCTCAACGACAGCCTGTACGAGCATTCTGCTCTTGACTCTTCTGAGAGCTTCGTCCTTGATGTCCTCACGGAAGTCCTGCATGTTCTTTCCGAGCATCTCGAGGTACTGCGAAAGCTGGATGCCGGACATCTGGAGCTGCTGCTCGGACTCTCTGACCATGCTGTCGATCTCATCCGAAACCATTACTTCCGGAACGTCGATATCGTTAGCGTCATAGAGGCCTTCGAGGACGCGGTCCTTCATGCGGCTCTCAGCCTGCGCTTCTTTTCTCTTTGCAACGTCTTTCCTGACGCTCTCTTTGAGCTCGTCGAGTGTGTCGTATTCGCTCGTGTCTTTTGCGAACTCGTCGTCGAGGTCAGGAAGCTGCTCTTCCTTGACTTCGTGTACCTTGCACTTGAAGACTGCGTCTTTTCCTGCGAGGTCTGCCGAGTGGTACTGCTCGGGGAATGTAACGACAACGTCCTTCTCTTCGTCCTTGACTGTTCCGATCAGCTGATCTTCGAATCCCGGGATGAAGCTGCCCGATCCGAGTACGAGGGAGTAAGCTTCTGCTGTGCCGCCTTCGAACTGCTCTTCGCCTACGAAGCCCTTGTAGTCGATGACTACTGTGTCGCCTTCTGCAGCCGGTCTGTCGACTGTGACGATACGTGCGTTTCTCTTCTGCATCATAGCGAGCTCGTTGTCGATATCTTCATCTGTTACTTCGCTGTCTACTCTTTCGATCTCGATGCCCTTGTAGTTCTTGACTTCAACATCCGGATAGATGGCTACTGTTACTGTAGTTTTGAAGTCTTCGCCCTTCTTGATCTCCGAGAATTCGATCCTGGGAGCGTCGATAACTGCGAGCTCGAGCTCTCCGATAGCCTTCGGATACTCAGCGTTGAACAGATCGTTGATCGCTTCTTCAGTGAAAACGTTTGCGCCGTAACGCTTTTCGATGATGCTTCTGGGGGCCTTGCCCTTTCTGAATCCGTCTACAGGATACTTGTCCTTGTTTCTCTGATATACCTTGATGACGGCCTGTTCGAGCTCTTCAGCCGTAAAGTCCATCGTAAGTTTTGCTTCTCCGTTTTCCTTAGAAATAAGTGCTGCTTTCATTGTTGTTTGTTCCTCCTCCAACGTTTCCTATTTTTCTATACCCAACAATGTGAGTCCTCTTGCGAATTTGCTTCTGTGTTCCGGCGTGAGATCGTATTTCTCCTCAAGGACCTTTCCGGTCTTCAGGAGATCTTCCTCCTCACCCTGGAACTGTTCTATCTCTATCTCGAGTATCGGCGAAGACCTTCCACCGGCCTTCAGAAGTCCGGTGTCGATCGAGACCTCGTGTATCCCGCTTCCGGTATCTACCCGCATATGCCGTCTTGAAACATCTGTCTCCATCAGCTTTTGCAGTTTTTTGCCTTCGGTCAGAGCTATCACTCTGGCGCCGATATCGCTTTCTTCAAAACACTTCAGGTCGACGTCTTCGGGCAGTCCTTCGTGGCCGAATCCCGCCTCGCCGCCTTCCGGGTCTTCAGGCACGCTTCCGATCGTCACGTTCAGCTCTTCGCGCTTGTGCAGGGCGCCTTCGCTGTCGCCGTCCCACTTCAGCGCCGCGACTATGAAGTGGCCTTCCTGCCTTACTCTGAAGGCTATTTTGTTTTGTAAAAGCAAACGGTCTGCCGTGTCGTAGTAAGCGCCATGAAATCGCTCACAGCTGCGCGTTTGCGGCTCTGCCATTCCCGCCAGCCATTCGTCCTCCCAGATACGGTCGGCTGTGGCTTCGTCGGCAATGGCGTACTTGAGTTCTACTTCCATTTTTCGACACTTCTCCTTTTACACAAGTGCGAAAATTATACCACTTTCACCTTTAAATATCAACAAAAATAGCACCTTCACAAATTGAACACTCTTTTATTCGTATTTGTGATAGAATAGATGCGTATGCAATTTGATTTGTGAATCTGCCAAATGGAGGTTTTTATGTATAAGATACTTGTAGTCGACGACGAAGCCAAGATCCGCGAGGTCATTCGCGAATACTCGGAATTCAACGGCTTTGAAGTCACTGAGGCCGAGGACGGCATGAGCGCCGTCGGTCTGGTCAAACTCAATAACTACGACATTATTATCATGGATGTCATGATGCCGAAGCTCGACGGTTTTTCCGCCTGCAAGGAAATCAAAAAGATCAAGGACATCCCTGTCATCATGCTTTCCGCAAGAGGTGAAGAGTACGACAAGCTCTTCGGCTTCGAGCTGGGCATCGACGACTATATGGTCAAACCGTTCAGTCCGAAAGAGCTGATGGCGAGAGTCAACGCCGTTCTCGCCCGCCACAACAGCGGCGGCCAGCAGGAAACGAACGAGGTCATGGAATTCGGCGGCCTCGTCATAGACATACCGGGACGTTCGGTCACGGTAGACGGAGAAAAGATAGAGCTCACTCCGAAGGAGTACGACCTTCTCTTCTTCCTCGTCGAAAACAAGAACATAGCTCTCTCTAGAGACAAGCTGCTCCAGGATATCTGGGGGTATGACTTCTTCGGAGACGACAGAACGATCGACACCCACATCAAGAATCTCAGGAACAACCTTGGTCCCTACAGAGACCACATAGTTACATTGAGGGGAGTAGGCTACAAATTTGAGGTCTAGATTCGATTTCAGAAGTATACGTTTCAGAATATGGTTATATCTGCTGCTTTTCACAGGTATAATCCTTGCTATGATGTGGTTTTTGCAGATCTTCTTCGTCAACAACTACTACGAGTCGATGAAGATCAGCCACACCGACGACGTCGCGAACGAGATAATCTCTTCGTACAAGAAAAACGATATCTCGAACGTCGTCAAGCACGCCAACACCATTTCCGAAAACGACGATATATATATATTGATAGTGAAAGACGGTGAAACGGTATACCCGGAGCACCAGAACGACGCCTACAAGATGGAGATCGAAGAAGCCGCGGTCAAGCTGGCGGCATCGACGAATAAGGATCCTGTAGTCAGCTTCACGATGACCAACGAAAAGACATCGCGAAGGTCGTACACGAACGCCCAGTACATCAACAAGAGCGGGACATCGACGCTCTACCTCGTCTCACCGCTCTACCCCGTAGCTTCGACCATCAATATACTGCAAAAGCAGTTCACCTACATCATCTTCATATCACTCGTCCTCGCCTTCCTGGTATCCATCTTCCTCTCGCAGAGGATATCGAAACCTATCAAGAGACTGACGAGGACGGCGCACAGGATGGCCCGCGGTGACTACGGACTCGTCTTCCCGACGAGCGACGAATACACCGAGATCACGGAGCTCGGAAACACCCTGAACCTCATGTCGAGCGAGCTCGAGCGCTCGCAGATGATGCAGAGGGACCTCATGGCGAATGTATCGCATGACCTGAGGACTCCGCTTACCATGATCAAATCATACGCAGAGATGATACGCGACCTTTCGGGAGACAACCCCGAAAAGAGGAACGATCATCTGCAGGTCATCATAGAAGAATCCGACAGACTGAACAAGCTCGTCAGCGACATGCTCACCCTTTCGGCAATGCAGTCCGGAACGCTGACGCTCGATATGAGCGCCTTCGATCTGAAGTCCGCAATAGAAAGCGTCCTCGCTCCGTATGAGATACTCATCGTCAACGAGGGCTATGATATAACGTTCAACTGCAGAGACGAGATCATCGTCTGGGGCGATGAAGAGCGCATCAAGCAGGTCGTATCGAACCTGCTGACGAACGCAGTCAAATACTGCGGCACAGACAAAAAGATCTTCATCAACGTACGCCGCTGGGGCAGGACGGTCCACTGCGAGATCATCGACCACGGCGTCGGCATCAAGCCCGAAGAGCTCGAACACATCTGGGACCGCCACTACAAAACGAGCAGCAACCACGTGCGTCCGACTACCGGATCGGGCCTGGGTCTTTCGATCGTCAAAGAGATCCTGCAGCTCCACTCCAGCAAATTCGGAGTCGAAAGCAAGGTCGGAAAAGGAACAACGGTCTGGTTCGAACTCGAGATCGCGCAGACGTCACGCATCGAAACTCTCGACTAGCTGCGTCTGACCAGCTCTGTATATATCCTGACAGCACCGGCAAGATCCTTTGCTCCGTGCACACGAATACCGCCTCCCCGGGAAGAAGCAGACAGCTTTGCCGTCTGAGACTCGGGGAGTATTATATTTTTTGCGCCCATCCGCTCGGCCTCTTTGATGATCTTCTCAGCGTGCTGTACGGCCCTCAGATCACCCGTAAGACCTATCTCTCCCAGGGCCAGCGTATCCTTCGATGAAGCTATGCCTCTTGCCGTCGAATAGATCGCAAGCGCCACAGCAAGGTCGGTGGACGTTCCCTCCGGCCTGATGCCTCCGACTATGTTGACATATACATCTTTGTCAACGAGAGACATCCCGAGATGACGCTCCATCACGGCTATGATCATGTTCAGCCTCTGGCTGTCGACGCCGAGAGCCGTCCTTCTGGCAAAGCTCATATTCGTCGAAGCCGTGAGGGCCTGCACCTCAAGAAGGAGGGGCCTCGTTCCCTCGTATACGGCCGTGACCATGGAGCCTTCGCTCTTGTCGTCTATATCCTCCAGGAAGCGGCTGGAAAGGTCGCTGATCTCGATAAGGCCCTTCTCCGCCATCTCGAAGGCGCCTATCTCGCTCGTCGTGCCGAACCTGTTCTTGAAGGCGCGAAGTATCCTGAGCTCTCTGTTCCTCTCACCTGAAAAGTTGAGGACGCAGTCCACCAGATGCTCCACGATCTTCGGGCCCGCAAGGTCTCCGCTCTTCGTGACATGAGCGACTATGAATATCGGTACCCCCTCCGTCTTTCCTATCCTCATCATCTCGTTGCCGCAGGCGCGCACCTGAGACACGCTGCCCGGCGCGGAATCAAGAAGCTCCGTATACATGGTCTGGATCGAGTCTATTATGACGAAGACGGGCTCCAGTTCCTCACACACGGCCCCTATATTCTCCATATTGGTCTCGGCGAGGATGAACAGATCAGGACTCATGTCAGGGCAGATGCGGTCCGCCCTCAGCTTGATCTGCTCCGTCGACTCTTCGCCCGAAACATAAAGGACCTTTCCGTATCTCTTCGCTATGTTGGAAGCTGCCTGCAGTATTATCGTGGACTTTCCGATCCCTGGCTCGCCCGAGATCAGAGTAAGCGAACCCTTCACGATGCCGCCTCCGAGCACCCTGTCGAGTTCACCTATGCCCGTCCCGAGACGGTCTGTCCCGCTCTCCGCCCTGATATCCTTAAGAGCGGCAGGCTTCGGTCTCTTTCCGTCCTTTCCCGTCCGCCTCGCGGATGCAGTCTTGGACGCGATCGCTCCGTCCACCACCTTTTCTTCAACGAAGGTGTTCCACGCTCCGCATATGCACTGGCCCATCCACTTCGGGCTCTCGTATCCGCACTCCTGACAGACGAATACAGATTTTGCTCTTTTAGCCATTGATACTAAGCTCCTTGTTTTCATTCACTTTGCGAACATTTGTTCTCTTTTCGTATTGTACCCTTTTAGCTCCGGTCTGTCAATACAAAGAGCGGCGCCTCCCTTCCGGAAGCGCCGCCTTATTATTCATAGTATTTGTGATCCGTATCCGCTTACTCAAACGCCTTGTAGATCGCCCTGATGGCCGTCTCGAAGTCGTCGTTCGAAACGCCGATGATGATGTTGATCTCGCTAGATCCCTGGTCGATCATCCTGATGTTGACGTTGTTCTCAGCAAGCGCCGTGAATATCCTGGCCGATGTACCCGGCTTTCTGTCCATGCCGGCTCCTACTACCGCCAGCAGAGCGATGTCGTCGTGGACTTCGATGCTGTCGGGCTTCATCCTTGCTTCGATCTGCTCGATGAGATCGTCGAGCTTTCCGTCGAGTTCGTCATTGCTGATGACGAGCGATACCGTATCGATACCTGACGGCATGTGCTCGAAGCTGATGTTGTTGTCCTCGAGTACGGACAGCAGCTTTCTGATGATACCGACCTCTGCGTTCAGAGTGTTCTTGTATATCGCGATTACAGTAAAGTTCTTGTGGCCCGCGATGCCGCTTACGATCCTGTCGCTCGCTTCCATCTCGGCTGTGATGATCGTGCCCGGATCCTCAGGTTTGTTCGTGTTCCTGATGTTGATCGGAACGCCCGCGTTCCTTGCGGGGTAGATCGCGTCTTCGTGCAGGACGTTCGCGCCCATGTAAGCAAGCTCTCTGAGCTCTATGTATGAGATCCTTTCGATCGGCTTCGGGTTGTCTACGATCCTCGGATCAGTCATCAGGAAGCCGGAAACGTCAGTCCAGTTCTCGTACATGTCGGCAGCGACAGCTCTTGCAACGAGGGATCCCGTGATGTCCGATCCGCCGCGCGAGAAGACCTTGATCTCACCTGTCTCTGCGGACGATCCGTAGAAACCGGGGATGACTGCGCGTTCATGTTTTGCGAGCTCGGCCGCGAGGGCTTCGTTCGTCTCCTCAGCCATGAGGCGGCCCTTCTTGTCGAAGAGGATGAGGCCTGCAGTATCTACGAAGTCATATCCGAGATAAGCAGCCGTAACGATCGCCGAAAGGTATTCGCCTCTGCTCGCGATGTAGTCTGCGGAGCATCCCTCTTCGAGATTCTTTCTGATAGTCTGGATCTCGCCTGTCAGATTGACATCGAGTCCCAGGCTCAGCACCAGCGCGTTGAATCTGTCCGTTATTACCTGGAACAGCTGGTCGGCCGGTATGTTCTGATCCTTCTGTGCCTTACACATGTAGAGAAGGTCAGTTATCTTGTTATCTCCGTCGAAGCGCTTTCCCGGCGCCGAGACGATGATGTACTTTCTGTCAGCATCTGCTTCAACGATCTCCTTTAGCTTTGCAAGCTGGATACCGTCGGCCACAGACGAACCCCCGAATTTGGCAACTTTGATTCCCATTTCCCTGAAACTCTCCTAACTTTTCTGTCATTCACTTCATCGCATTAACGTATTATTGAAATGCAATTATATCCGAGTTTTGAGCAAATTTAAAGAGCAAATGCGCTGATTATGCAAAAAATCCGGAAAAGCAAAACCCGCAGATATCATCTGCGGGTTTGAATGGTGCGGATGACAGGAGTTGAACCTGCATGAAATTGCTTTCACACGGACCTGAACCGTGCGCGTCTGCCAATTCCGCCACATCCGCAAATATGAAGCGATGCAACATGACTATTTTAATCAATACCGCTTCAATTGTCAACAACAATTAATTCATTTCGCTCATGATCGCTTCAAATTCTTTTGCAGCGGCCGCGAATTCGTCTTCGTCCTCTATGTCGAGAAGTTCGAATTCATCATCACCTACTTCTCTGTATCCATAGATATAAGCATCGCCGGATTCGTCATCCGGATCAAGAGCTATATAATCTTTGCCGTTGTAATCAAATACACCGATGATAGTGCATTCGACCTCTTCACCGTCGTCGAATTCCAGTGTTATTACCTCAGTTTCGTCTTTTGCCATTTCAGTTTCCTCCTGAATAGTGATCATTAAAAATCTCTGTCTAATATACCATCAATGGCTCGCTAAATCAATGAAAATACTCGTATATTTCATGAGCCACCTTTTCCGTTATGCCGGGCGCTTCGAGCAGTTCCTCTTCAGTCGCAGAGCGTATTTTCTCCACGCTGCCGAAATGCTCCAGAAGAGCGTTGCGCCTCACCGGCCCTACTCCTTCGATCTCGTCGAGCACTGAATGGAGCTTTCCTTTGTCCCTCAGCGACCTGTGATAATCTATCGCGAAGCGGTGGACCTCCTCCTGTATCGTTCCCATATAGCTGAACAGGAGCGGTTTGTCCTTCAGCGGTATCTCGCCGAAGCCGTCGCCGTCTATGTACACCAGCGCCCTCGTCCTGTGGTCGTCATCTTTGACCATACCGATGATGGGTATGTCTATGCCCATGGCGTCCGTCATCTCATGCGCCGCTGACACGTGGCCTCTGCCGCCGTCCATGAGGAGGATGTCCGGAAGCACCGAGAATCCCGGATCTCCCGCCTTGGCCCTGTTGAAGCGTCTGTAGAGGACCTCCTGCATGCTGCCGTAGTCGTCGGGTCCGTCGACCGTCCTTATCTTGAACCTTCTGTAAGCCTTCCTCTCCTTTGAAAGACCTTTGAAGACCACCATGCCGCCTACCGAGTCCAGGCCGTTCGTGTTTGATATGTCGTAAGCTTCCACGCGGTACTCTTCTCCTTCGGGCTTCCTTCCATATCCCGCGGCGTCCAGTACGTCGCCTATCTCACCGGCAAGCCTCCTGACGCGCTCTTCCTTGCTCTTTTCTCTGTCTTCTATCGTGCGCTCCATATCGCGCGCGTCCTTTACAGCAAGATCGAGCACGGCTTTCTTCTCGCCCCTCTTCGGAACGTGGAGCTGGACCTTCCTTCCCCAGAGCTGCGAGAGGTATTCCTGCGTCATCTCCATCTCGGGCACTTCCGTCTCGAGCAGGATCTCGCCCGGGCCGTCTGTCATGCTGCCGTAGTGCTGCCTGATGAACTCCCCTACCAGCTCAGGGTTGCTTTCCGCGCCGGCGGCGGACAGATTGTACGACTCTCTTCCCTGGAGTTTTCCGTCTCTTACGAAGAAGACTGCCACTCTCTCCCTTCCGAAGCCGATAGCTATATCGACATCCTTCGAATCGCCGAGAACGACGCGCTGCTTTTCGTGAAGGGCCCTCGCCGCCAGAAGGTGGTCCCTGAAGCGCGCAGCCCTCTCGTAGTCAAGAGCGTCGGATGCCTTCTTCATGTTGTCCTCGAGATAGCGCTCTATATCCTTGCCATGTCCTCTCAGATAATCGAGGACGAGGCCTATCCTCTCCATATATGCCTTGCGGTCGGCCGCTCCTATGCATATGCCGTCGCAGGCTCCTATGTGCATGTTGAGGCAGGGTCTGTGGCCTCTCGGGAATTTCTGCTTACTGCACCTTTTCAGGCGGTAGATGTCGTTCAGAAGGTCGACCATCATGTTGACCGAGCCGACATCGCTGTACGGGCCGAAGTATTTGTCCGATCCCTTTTTGACCTCTCTGGTCTTGACGACCCTCGGCCACTCCTCGCTCAGCGTGACCTTGATATACGGGTATGTCTTGTCGTCTCTTAAAAGGATATTGTATTTCGGTCTGTATCTTTTGATGAGATTGCACTCGAGGATAAAGGCTTCCATCTCGCTGCCGCAGTTGATGTACTCGAACTCAGCGATGTTGGAAGCCATGGACCTGACCTTCGGGTCCATATTTCTGGACGACTGGAAATACTGGCGCACTCGGTTTCTGAGCGAGATCGCTTTCCCGACGTAGATAACCTGCCCCAGTTTGTCCTTATGAATATAAACTCCCGGGCTGTCCGGGAGTTTTTTAAGATTCTCTTTGATGTCGAACATCAGAACGGCCAGTCCCTCCTGATCTTGTCCTCTTTTTCAGCTTTCAGTATAGCTTCGTGCTCCGCCTGCCTTCTGGCTTTCTCAGCCTCGATCGCAGCGATCTTCTTCTTGCGGCGGACGTTCATCGATATGATTATCGCAAAGAACGCTATTATGAGCGCGGCCGCGATATAGAACATCATATCGGATATATACCATGCGGACCACGGTCCGCCCTTCTTGACATCTCTCGTGATGACGATATCTGTCGTGCTGACGACCTTGCCGTCTTCGATCATCTCGACTACGCCGACCTTGGTGCCCTTCTTGATCGGGGCCTTGATGCCCTCGTCGAATTTGATATCCGTAGAGGCCATCGAATCATCGGCCTGCGTCGGCAGCGTGATGTATCCGTCTTCCTTCGTCTCTGTCGGAACGAAGGTCTCATGTCCGTACCTGACCTTGACGTTTCCTGTGCCGCTGCCCTTCTTGACCATCTTCTCAGTGTAGAAGTTGTTGAATCCGTAGTCGAACATCGCGATGGCGTCCTGGAAACTTTCTTTTCTCGTCTCATCGTTCAAAACGACGCAGATGAGGTCCATACCGTCCCTCTCAGCTCCTCCGACAAAGCAGTATCCGGATGCTCCCATGAAGCCCGTCTTGATGCCGTACGTTCCGTCATAGTGCATCTTCTTTTTCAGAAGACCGTTCGTCGTATCGAGCTTTCTAGGGCCGCTCTCTGTGGTCGCGGGCATCGTGAACGACTTCTTCGAGGTTATCTTCTTCACCTCGGGATACTGCATTATCATCTTGGCTATCACATACAGATCGTTAGCCGTAGTATGATGATCCTTGTCGTTCGTAAAGCCGTTCGCGTTCAGGAAGAACGTGTTCTCAAGACCCAGCTCTTCCGCGCGTGCATTCATCATCTCAACGAACTTGAGGTGGCTGCCCGCTATCTCAATGCCGAGAGCCACGGCGCAGTCGTTCGCCGAATATATCATCAGCGCGTTCAAAAGTTCCTCTACCGTGAAGACTTCGCCCTTCTTGAGCCCTATCGCGCTCCCGATGTAGCCTGTCGCCTCTGCGGGGATCGTGACCTTTTTGTTAAGGTCGAGGTTCTCCATAACGAGGAGGCATGTCATCATTTTTGTAAGCGAAGCCATAGGCAGCTTTTTATGACTGTTCTTTTCGTATATTACCTGATCTGTCTTCGTGTCTACTAAAAGCGCTGCCTTGCAGTGAAGATCAGGCTCTTCAGCGTCCTCGGCAAAAGCCGGAGCCGCGGTGCACCCGATCATCACCATCACAGCCATGAGAAAACTGATGAATCTTTTGCTCATTTATTCTCTTCCTCGAATTTCTTCATAAAGTCTATGAGAGCATCAACGCCTTCCTCAGGCATCGCGTTGAATATGCTCGCGCGCATGCCGCCGACGGATCTGTGTCCGCCGATGTTGAGGAGTCCTTCTTCTTTTCCTGCAGCGACGAAGGCCTTGTCCATAGCGTCATCTCCACTTACGAACACGACGTTCATGAGGGATCTGTCTTCTTTTCTGACAGGGCATGTGAACATTTCGCTCTCGTCGATGCAGGCATAGAGTTTGTCAGCCTTTCTGACATTGATCTCATGGATGGCGTCAACGCCGCCCTTTGCAAGAAGGTTCTTGAATACTTCGCCTGCGACATAGATGCTCCAGCACGGCGGAGTGTTGTACATCGAATCCTTGTCAGCGTGCGTCTTGTAGTCGAGATATACCGGGCAGTCTGCCGGAGCTTTTCCGATGAAGTCTTCTCTGATAATGACGATCGTCAGACCTGCCGGAGCGATGTTCTTCTGAGCGCCTGCATAGATCAGAGCGAACTTCGAAACATCGATCTTCTCGGAAAGGATGCACGATGACATATCTGCTACGAGCGGTACATCGCCGACATCGGGGATGGCGGCAAAGTGCGTGCCGTGGATAGTCTCGTTGTATGTGATGTGGACATAGTCGGCATCCTGCCTGATCATGTCCTTTGTTATCTCAGGGATATATGTGAAGTTCTCGTCTTCCGAAGAAGCGGCTATCTTCACGTCACCGAATTTTTCAGCTTCCTTGGCAGCCTTCTTGCCCCACGATCCTGTGAGGATGTAGTCCGCCTTCTTCGATCCCGTCATGAGGTTCATCGGGACCATCGAGAACTGCAGCGTACCGCCGCCCTGAAGGAACAGCACCTTGTAGTTCTCCGGAATGTCGAGGAGAGTGCGAAGGTTCGCCTCTGCGTCCTCTATGATCTGTTTGTACTCTTTCGACCTGTGGCTCATCTCCATTACGGACTGTCCGCAGCCTTTGTAATTAATAAGTTCGCGGGCTACCTCTTCGAGCACCTCGAGGGGGAGCGTCGACGGGCCTGCCGAAAAATTGAAAGCTCTCTTATCCAACTGTTCTACCTCCATGTTCTTTAAGCAATATGCATTGTATTATAACACTTTACGGAAAACGGGTAAAGTGTTATAATCTCTCTCATCTGTAATGAAAAACGAGGTGAACAAGAATGTACAAAATAGCTACGCTGAACAAGATCTCACCCAGAGGTCTTAGCACATTTACTAACGATTACCAGATCATCGACGATCCGGACCAGGCGGACGGCATCATCCTCAGAAGCGCCGATATTCATGAGATGTCGTTCTCGAAAGACCTTCTCGCTATCGCAAGAGCGGGAGCAGGCGTCAACAACATCCCTCTCGACAGATGCGCTGAACAGGGCATCGCCGTATTCAACACGCCGGGAGCGAACGCCAACGCCGTCAAAGAGCTCGTCATCGCAGGAATGCTCATGGCCAGCAGGAACATCCCCGACGCCATCAGATGGACTGACACTCTGAAGGAAGACGTCAAGAAGACAGTCGAAAAAGGCAAGAGCCAGTTCGCCGGAAACGAGATCAGCGGCAAGACTCTCGGAGTCATCGGTCTGGGCGCTATCGGAGTTCTCGTAGCCAACACAGCCCGCAAGCTCGGCATGAAAGTAATGGGATACGATCCGTTCATCACGATCCACGCAGCCCACGAACTTTCGCACAACATCCCTGTTTATCAGGAGCTCGGCCAGATGCTTCCGGAGTGCGACTTTGTAACGATCCACGTTCCCGTCAACGATTCGACTAAGGGAATGATAGATACAAGAAGATTCAGCGAGATGAAGGACGGAGCAGTCTTCATGAACTACGCGAGAGACACCCTCGTCAACGAGGATTCCCTCCTCGCAGCTCTCGAGTCCGGAAAGCTCAGATACTACATGACGGACTTCCCGAACAGCACGCTTATCGGTCACGAGAAAGTCATAGCTACGCCGCACCTCGGCGCGAGCACGAGCGAAGCTGAAGACAACTGCGCTCAGATGGCTGCGAAATCGCTTATCGAATACATCGAAAAGGGCAACATCGTCAACTCCGTCAACTATCCGAACTGCTCGATGGGAGACCTCGACCCTGAAGCAAACTGCAGGATCTGCATCATCAACCGCAACATCCCGTCAATGCTCGGAAAGATCACAGGTATCATGGCTGACCTGCACATCAACATCAGGAACCTGACGAACAAGAGCAAGGGCGAATACGCCTGCACGATGATGGATATCGACGGCGACGACGGTGTAACGCACGACGAGTTCATGGAAATGATGGACTTCGACGGCATCATCAACGTCAGAGTCATCAAGTAAGCGGCGATCAAAGCAACGATCAACGAAAAACGCAAAACAAGAGGCATCCGGAAAACCGGATGCCTTTTTGATTTCGTATTTGCTTAC